>JBGOYR010000014.1:0-12642 GCA_041479765.1 Bathyarchaeia archaeon
CTTCTATTTCAGCGCCGTACTTCAGACAGGGTTTCTCGTTTCGGCTCTTGATCCCAGCAACTTTGACGGCGGTTTCAGCCAGTTCATAGATTCCTTCTCCCCTGACGGCTACAGTTGAGACAACAGGAACGCCCAATGCTTGCTCCAGTCTTTTTCGATCGATGGTTATGCCTTTTCGCTTGGCAACATCGATTTGATTGAGGCAGACAACTAGTGGAACTTCCATTTCGATCAGCTGAATCGTGAAGAAAAGATTGCGTTCAAGAACAGAAGCATCGAGCACATTAATGACGACATCAGGATGCTCCAAAGCAATGTATTCTCTTGACACGATTTCCTCCATCGAAAAGGTGGAAAATGAATAAATCCCAGGAAGGTCTACCACCACCACTTTTTGTCCTTCAAAATTGAGTATGCCTTGAGCTCTCTCTACGGTCTTTCCAGGCCAGTTGCCAATAATCTGGCTCGAACCAGTGAGATGATTGAACACGACGCTTTTGCCAACATTGGAATTTCCAGCCAGAGCAATCGTCAGGTTTCTGGAAAGCGCTGGATCCCCGGAATTCTGAGCTGTCTTGTTTGAGGATCTCGTAGAATGTAGTGCCATTTGGAGTCATCGTCTCTTCTTGTCTTTTTGTAGAGAGTCGACAAAGACATTTGAGGCAATGTCCTGTCCGAGCGCGACCCTAGATCCTCTTACACCAACCTCAATTGGGCCTTTAAGCGGCGCAACTCTCACGATGTTCACGTTGGTGCCTGGTGTTAGGCCCATGTCCAGAAGTCTCTGGAGGACTTTGTGCTCTCCCCTTATGAACGAAACCTTACCCTGATCACCTTCCTTAAGAGCGCATATCGAAACCAAGTTCTGGGTTCGCCGTCCGGTTTCCTCCAAGCCTTTTCCATGCACTTTCACACATTCTTCGCAGCTGGAAAAGGGCAGGTTGCACGCCGGAATTATTTTCTCGTCATCCGGACACTTGTCAGGATGGTTCAGGAACCTGCACAGTGACTCTTCCGCCTCATCGGACAAAGCGTGTTCCATCTCACATGCTTCTGTGTGGACTTTGTCTTTCCCTATTCTTAGAACGTCGTGCAGAAACTTTTCCAGTAAGCGATGTTTCCTAGCTGTTTTCTCGGCGACTTCGAAACCCTTGTTGGTAAGGTGAGCCCCGCGGTATGGCGAGTATTTCACATAACCCTTGCCAGCAAGCTTCTTCAGCATCTCTGTCACGCTTGAAGGAGCGATCTTGAAGTGTGCGGCAACATCCGTTGTGGTTACAGGCTTCCCGTTTCTAGAAAGGATGTAGAACGCTTTCAGATAGTCTTCAATGCTTTTGTTAGACATGAACGCCACGACTCTTTTAGGCACACCTAAATGTCTCGTGCCTTCACATAAACTTTTAGGCATACCTAAATCGTTTCGACCTTCATAAATGCCTTCTGAGCCAAATGCTCACAATTTCCGCCTGAGAGGACTTTGGGGATCGAAGGAATCGCTCATCAACGCGCATTGAAACGCAGTATCTGCGCAGAAGATCTAGAGCAGTTTTGTTCCAGTTATTGATCCCCACAAGAAAAGGATGCCGAAAACTATGAATACAAGGCTTGAGCCGATCTTCACATATTTCATTGGTATGAACCGGGAAATCACTGTTCCCGCTGCTATTCCGATTGCGGTCAGCAATGCAAGTGCAAGCATTACTCCGACAAAGACCATGAGTGGTGCATCATATTCAGCTGCCAACGCTATAACGGATAGTTGCGTTTTGTCTCCCAATTCCATCATGGCTATCAGCGAGAAACTATGAGCCACGCTCAAGGAACCACTGTCTGTCTTGACTTCTTCCGACTTGGGGACAAGTGAATAGACGCCGAAACCCAAGAACGCAACGCCAGCTCCGATCCCAATCCACTGGGCTGGGATGAATGCTGCGATTGTTCCGCCTATCAAGGCACTTGCACCGTCAACCAGAGCAAACGCCAGCATGGCTCCAATGAACACGGTTTTTGCCTTTTTGTTCGCGCTAATACACATCACTGTAAGTTGTGTTTTGTCTCCAAGTTCAGCCAACGCGATAATGCCAAATGAGGAGATAAGAGGCAGCAAATCCATGCCCAGAAGGCTTCACAGTCAATTTATTAAGAATTCCTCAAGGCGTGAAGTCAACTAGATGAGCAAGCCCGCCACGCCAAACAGAAAAATGGGAGTTGCGGGAGACGCCCCCCTGAGCAACCCGTTACAACCAACACGCTAGCCCTTGAAGCTGTGTCTGACCTGTGGATGGAAAACAGAACAAAAGCAGGGTAATGGGTTCGTGCTTATTATGGGTCTGTCTTCCCGTAATTCCTAGTTACGGTGTAGTAATCGATCAAGTCGATTTTGAGGTCGCCGTTCGAGTCACAAGCTGAATCCCATCTCGGATGCCCTAGATAGGAGCCATAAGCCATTGCCACTTGATAAACATCAGCAAGATCGACTTTTCCGTCTCCGTTTACGTCGCCGGGAAGGCTGGTTACCCTGAAGGTTGTGTAGTTTGATCCGGCTTCGAAATGGTTGACGCGAACCGTGTAGGTTCCCAGTTCGGTCTGGTTTGAGAGCCTGAACGTCACGTTGTATCTTCCATCTGAATCCGTCGTGTTTGTTCCGTAGAAAACCGTCTTGTCTAGGGGGTTCCGAACCGACACTGATACTTGCTGCTGTTGAACCGGCCAGTCATTGTAGGTCAGCCTTCCAAGAATGCACACGTACTCTTTGCGATGGTAAGATGGCTTGTCTGTTTCGACAGTGAACCTATATGGAGACGCAGCTACGGTTATACATGCAACCAGGAGAAGAGCAGGCAAGGCTACGCACCAAGTCACCTTCACACTACCACACCTCGGCCAATGAGATGCATCCTTCAAAACCTCTTTCCAATTTCAAGGTCTAAATAGATAACACTTGTGGGAAAAACCACGGCAAAATTAGGCGTTAGAGATTCAAACATTGCGGTCCAACGATGAACAGTCTTACTGTGAAAGAGACCTCGGCGAGGTTAGGCTTTGTTTATGACAGAGTGAGGGAGATTCCGGAGGAACAAGTGCAGAAAGCGTTTGAAGAGATAGAGAAACAGAGAAAGAAGAGCAAACCGTTTTAACGTCTCTTTGAAAGAGACACAGCGAACGTCACGAATATTAGGATCAAAAGCAGAAGTTTCGTCGATGGAAGCTCCGAGATTACATCCGTTCCCCTGATCTCAGCTATCTTTGCACTATGTTGGTACGTGAAATACAGGTACGCATGATCCCCGTCAGCGATCACTGTGTAGTTCAAAGGTTCTCTATCAACAGTGACGTCCCATCGGTCTTCAACCCACAACAGACCTTTTGGAATGACTACTCTGCTGAAGCCGCTTGTTCCATTCTGTCCAGTTACGTTGAAGCGAATGAGCGGCCCCTCGGCAGGATTGAAACGAAAGGCTGAAACGGTGGAATTGCTGACAATGTCAACGCTATAGGAGACTTCGTTCCATGTGCCTGCATCAAACGTGTTTATTGGACCCACTAGTGGATAGTTGTCTTGGTTGCTTTCGTCGATGACGCGTGGAACATCGCATATGCCGTCACTTCCTGTTATGTTTTGGCGTAGGCCATTGTTCGAATCTGAATCGTTGTGACTACTCCAATAGTTTCCGCCAGAAGGGTAGCCATTATCCCAAATGGTGTTGAAGGAATAGTCAGCAATTGCACTTCCTGTGTTGTTGGCAAAGTTGTTATGATATATCTTGTTGTCTGACGAGCTTTGAAGCCAGATGCTAGCGCTGGGACAGTCTCTTATGGTGTTTTCTTTGATGATGTTTTCCGTTGAGAGAACGAGAGAGATGGCAAAAGAATCATTCACAAAAAGATTTCCTTGAATGACGTTTCTCTTGGCGTTCTCAAGAAATATCCCTTCACCCTCAAGCAGCATGTTTTCTATGACGTTCCCCGAGATAGTGTTATTCCTGCCGTTGTCGAGGCGCACTCCTATCTTGCTGTTGCCGACCCTGTTCCCGTATACATGGTTTTCACTGGAGTTCAGGTATATGGCAAATGCTGCATTTTTCACCGTAAACCCGGTGATGTTGACTCTATCCGCGAAAACACGAAAACCTCTGAAAGATCCCATGCTGTCCACGACTGTCGTGCTCTGGTTCGCGCCGATGATGTTCAGCGATTTGCCCACGTAGATGTGTTCAGGATATGTGCCTTCATCAACAAATATTGTGTCGCCGTCTAGAGTTTCATTTGCATTTATGGCTGCCGTTATATCAGAGTAGCTTAGGCCCGTACGGAGGTTGTGAACGGGCAGACTAGCTCTGGTTCCAACGTTTCTGCTCAGACAAGTTCCTAGAAATGTCCAAGAAGACATTGCCACAAGACACATGAAAAGCGTGAAACCGCGCATTGTTCAGGACGACCTTTCTGCAAGTGCTGCCATGTTGAAAAGCAACATAGTTCTCTCGTTCATTCTGATCCACTCCACAGCTCACTCGAGTTCTGCATTCTCAACTAGGGCTTTCTGTGATTTTACCATTTCTATACTATTGGTTAGCTACGGCATCAAGCCTCTAATCCGGCCACAGCTTGGAATTGGACAGCCATAGCAAGTTTTATCCATGTTTAAACCGATTATTACGGGGTAACCAGACGCAAGGTGGCAACCATGGTAAGATCCATTACGGTTTTTATAAGAACGAAATGGATTGTGAAACCTTTCAGCTCCAGCTCAAGTGCATGGCTGTATGGCGGATGGCCTCCTGAAGACAAAATCGAGAAGGAACTGTCAAGAGACGATACGCTAATGCTGAAAAACACAAAGGAAGTAGCAGAGGAATTAAGGTTAAGCTTTGATGTTCGTGATCTTGGAACTCCACGAGGATGGATATCAGCCATGGCCAGCAGGGTGAAGAGTACGCTGACTGTCATGATAGATGAACGTCGAGTCGAAGGAGTAGTCAGCAAAGATGATATTCTACGCATCATAAAGAACAAAGATTTCTGAAGCAAGCTGAATAATGACAATCTCGATAACGCATACTTTCCCCAGACCCTTCCACGAGTCGGCGTACGTGGATATTCCACTATGCACTAGCAGCTTCACTGAAGCGTTTCTGCAGTTCTACCACTTCGAGGCTATTCTTTGCGTCTGCATAGTCCTCTAGTCTCTCGTGATTGAGCTCGAGGAAAGTGTGTCCCCACCTGAATACCGAAAGCAACTCCACCGCATCCTCCCTAAACCCAGCGATATAGAGGGCAGCAGCCAAAGCCTCTGCCGTAGTAAGCTTAGTCGGTTTGCCGAAATTCACCGGATTGCCCGCGACAAGAATCGGCAGGCAACGAGAGGTACCTCTTACATGTTTTTGCAGAACTTTTTCAGCATGTTCCCAACTGCAGTCCAGAGCCGCGAGCCCAAAATCTTCGATGCGTTTCTTGTCTTCTGGTGAAAATGCGGTTTCAGAAAACGGGTTAAGCACGATTGCTCTCTTAGGTATGAACCTCATATGAGAGACCGTTCGAATCAAGCCGTGATGTTTCAGTTTTAGGGCGGTGCACTTGCTGGGGTCGCATTGAGCAGCATGATAAACGGTGATTCTAACTTTTCCCGACACTTGGTTTTCGCACCTTGAGGTGGCTCATCGGGTCGTTGAGTACGTGTGGAATCCAGTTCATGAGGTCTGAGGCGACCATGTGAGGGCCTTTCTCCGAGAATATGAAGTCTCCAGCCGCCCCGTTCACAAAAGCTGCAGCAACCGCAGCCTCAAATGGCTCAACTTGCTGAGCCAAGAATGCTCCGGCGATTCCTGACAGTACGTCCCCAGTTCCGCCTACCGTCATACCTGGGTTGCCTGTAAAGTTGAGCTTGGTGCGTTTTCCCTCAGAGATTATGTCGATTGCGCCTTTCAGCAATACTATTGCGCCCAGTTCTGCGGCTGTTTTTTGTACTTCCGACACCTTTCCTTCTAAATCCTTCGACAGCTTCTTGCCTGTCAGAATGGCGTATTCGCCGCTGTGAGGCGTCAGCACTAGAGGCACTTTCAGATTTCTCTTGAAATCCGCAAAAGCCTTCAGACCATCCGCATCCAAAAGCAACGGTTTTCCCGCATTCTCCACAGTGTTGATTATGGCTTTGACGGCTTTCTTGGTTTCTGCATGCAATCCAAGACCCGGCCCCAGCACGACTGCATCAGTCTGTTTAATGTACGTCTCCAGATCAGACATGTTGTCTGGATTCAGGTGCTTTCCCTGCAGTTTCACGGTGATTAGGTCAGGTGACATCGAGGAAAGCGCACGAGCCGTACTCTCCGGAGCCGCCACGTAAGTTAGATCGGCACCAGTGCGCAAAGCAGCCATTGCCACCAATGCGGGAGCGCCGGAATATGTTTCGCTTCCACCAATAACTAGCAGACGCCCGAAATCGCCCTTGTGGGATTCTGATGGGCGAGGTTTTGTCACAGACAAGACGTCTCCGGGACCTGCGAACGTTTCAAACTCCTTAGGCAGACCTATGTCTCTTACGATCAGCCCGCCTACATGTTTCTTTGCCTTTTCAAGCCCCTTCTTCGTTTTGTGAAAAGTTATCGTCAGATCTGCTTTTACGGCTTCGCCCAAGACTTCTCCAGTGTCCGCTTCAATCCCGGTTGGTATGTCAACGGCTATTCTGAAAGCGTTCATATCGTTGATTTTTTTGACCAGTTGCAGTATCGGAGGACGCAGTTTTCCCTTGGTCCCAGTTCCGAGCAGTGCGTCAATGACTATTTCCGCCGTTGTTTCAGGTATGAGGCTGCTGTCTGGAACTTCGAGCAATGTGATTGCGTCTCTGAGGAATCGAAGGGCTTGCCAGTTTGTCAGTGCTGCCTTGTCAGATATTTCCTCAGCCTTTCCGGCGAGAACTATAGTAACCTGAAAACCCATTGAGGATAGGTGTCGAGCTGCGACGAACCCATCACCGCCGTTTCCACCTAGACCGCAGAAGACGGCAATGGATTTTCCTGGCTTGAACCGCGAAGCGACTTCTTGGGCAACGCAGTGCCCTGCGTTTTCCATCAGTAGAAGTCTGGAAACACCAAAGTATTCCGAGTTCAGCTCAAGGGCGCGCATTTCCCGGCTTGTGATTGCATTCCTTTGAGCGCCTTTTTTGGGCATGTTCAAAACCACTAGCCTAGTGTGCGGGAATTGGAGATAAGCATATCCATATCTCAATTTGACTTTCCATTCTGGAATTGTCACAATCCAAGGCAAATGAAAGATCAAAGGTGAGTCGCGTTAAGAAAACCGGGTTTTGGGTCAAGTGTTCACATCAGATTAATCGCAAAGTGTAGCAAAATTTTTAATATACAAGAGCAAGAGTAAGAGTTGAGGAGATTTGAATGCCAACAGCCTTCGTGCTGATAAACACCGAGATAGGCTCTGAAGCAGACGTTCTGAAAGAACTGAAAAAAGTCGAGGGTGTGGAAGAAGCTTACGCGGTCTACGGAGTCTACGACATAATCGCAAGAGTCAAAGCAAACACAATGGACAAGCTGAAAGAGATTGTGACTTGGCGTGTCAGAAGACTTGACAAGGTCAGATCAACGCTAACTATGATAGTTGTCGAGGAAAACAAGTAACAAACTCCCTCTTTTTTGTTCACGATCCAAAAGAACACCTTATAATATTCCAACCTAGACTCTAAACCGCCGGAGAACGGTCTGCTGGAATGTCTAAGAAAACAATGCACATAGGACTGGATGATACAGATTCAACGAGAAAAGGATGTACAACCTATATTGCTGCATTGCTTGTGGAGAAACTGCAGAAATTGAACGTCGACTTCATTGATTACCCGAATCTGATCAGATTAAACCCAAACGTGCCATGGAAAACGAGGGGAAACGGCGCACTCTGCCTAAGAATCCAGCACAATGAAAGCATCGAAAAAAGAATCAAGGAAACCGTCATAAGCACAGTGGAAGAGCATTCCGATCTCGACTCCAGAGGCACAGACCCGGGTATTGTCTTCTTCGAAAAAACGGAGATTCCGCGAGAAGTCAGGATCTTTGCAAAGAAAACGATCGCTGGCGTCGTTGGTCTAAAAGACGCAATGAGACTTGTTAGGAAATCTGAAGCTGAGGCTGTGGGCTTCAAGAATAGCAGAGGAATAATTGGTGGTCTGGCGGCAATTGGTGAGACTCTTCAAGGCGATTACACGTTTGAGATTCTTGCGTATCGCGTTCCCGAGAATCATGGTTTGAAACGTATGATGGATGAAGCCTCAATCTTTCGTATGGATGAAGAAACTGGGCCTTACACCTTCAACAATGTTGACGCAGAAAAGGACAGAGTCATTATTACTCCACGCGGACCCGATCCGATTCTTTTTGGCATCAGGGGTGAAACGCCGGAGGTTGTGAAGAAAGCGTTTGAAATTGTTAAGCCTCTTGAGCCTGTGGAAAGGTGGGCCATCTTCCGCACGAATCAAGGAACAGATGCGCACTTAAAGCGAATCGAGAATCTGAAACAGGCGACGCCTTACAGCTCGATCATCGCCAAGGGAATAGTATCGGCTGATCCTAGGATGATTCGCGGGAGACATGTGATCTTCACCATCAAGGATGGAAGTGCGCAGGTTGATTGTGCAGCTTATGAACCGACTGATGCTCTTCGAAAGGCTGCGATGAAGCTGGTGGCAGGGGATTCCGTGGAGATCTACGGAGGTGTCCGTTTGCCAACTGAAAACAGGCGGCTGACGATAAATCTGGAAAAGTTTCGATTGCTGAAGCTGGCGCCGAGAATCGCCTTTCATAATCCTGTTTGCCCGAAGTGTGGCAAGAGGCTGAAGTCGATGGGAAAAGGACAGGGTTTCAGGTGTGAGAAGTGTGGTTCAAGGTTTCCCGACTTGAAGAAGCTTGAGGTCACGATGAAGCGCGATGCAAAGAGGGGGCTTTACATTACTTCGACGAGGTCTCAGCGGCATTTGACTAAACCTTTTAGGCGTTATGGGCTTGAGAAACATCATGAGTGTGTTGGAAAGTTGATTGAGGGTTGGCATTTTCCCTAGCTTTTGTCTGAGGTGACTTTGAAGATTTCGCATAGCATTTGGTACAGTTCGTCGCCGCCTTCGACCTTTGAGAAGAGGTCTTTTTCGGCTTTGAGTATGCGTCCCATGTTTTGGTAGGTTTGTTTCCATTCCAGTTCCTGCCATACCATGCGGTAGTGTTTGACTTCGATCCATGCTCGGAAAATGAGGACCGCAAACATTCCTAGGGTAAGCAAGAGGTTGAGTATGTAGATGTCCACTATGTCCGTGAGTGTTCACCTCCCTGAGCGCAGCGCGTCGTGTACGCTATTCTTGGCAAAACGCATTTAAATCAAACTCATGAATAGCTTATGATTGTAGGTGTTTGAATGAGTGAACTCTTACTTCTATGGGTTTTCAGTTAGGTGCTGGCGGGATAGGCGGCTTCATTGTTGGATATGCGGTTAAGAAGATAAGCAAGCTTGTTGCCGTCGTGATAGGCTTGTTCTTGATAGCGCTCATTTACTTGGGCACTCAGAACATCATCAGCATAAACTACGATGCATTATGGAAAGCGATGGCAGACGCGTTTGGGCTCGCAAGCTCAGGGTTCTCATGGCTTGTCGGCATAATCTCTCTTCTGCCGTTTGCGGGCAGCTTTGTCGTTGGCTTTCTGCTTGGCTTCAAGCTTGGCTAGCCGATGCCAATGGCTTGGCTCTTTGCAGTCTCGCTAGGTTGGAATCGGAGTATAGAGGTTTGCGTGGCCTTTGAGTGATGTTAGCTGCATGAACGCTTCGTGATGCATTGAAAAATCCATAATCAGCCCCAGGTTTTCGCTGTGCGAGTCCGCGAACAGCATGAAGTTAAGTGTCACGGTTCCTACGCCGAACCAACCCATATCGTTCACAGCGAGGATTGTCTGCCGACCTTCTCTGTAGAATCGGGATTCTGGCCAGTTGTAGCTTGAGGCTTCCGTGTAGACGGAGGTCACATATTGGTCAGTGGAGAACCTGAGAACGAGCGAGTCGAGTTCGGTGTCTTCAGTGTGCCAAATCGAGAACAGGATGGGAACACGATGCGAGTTCGGCATGGGATGCTCAACACGAACGTATATGTGTGCAACCTCAACCTTAGAATCGTTCACATATGCTATGTAAGCGTCAACGTCACGCGGCACGAAGTCAGTGACATGAAGCTCTTTGGAGAGTACGAATCTTTGGGTTTCGGAAGCCCAGACAAGTAAGGTAGGTGTGGCGACTGCAATCGCCAACAAGATAGCTAGAGCAATCTTGAGCTTCAATATCATGATTGCATCTTCTCCCAAGACTACAATTACCCACTGATTCCATAATAAGTTTACTATGAGAGAGAATTCAGTCTGGTTCTCGGCGAAATAGTTTAAATTCGTGCGACCCGTCTATCCTCTGAAAAGCCTCGGTCAAGTTACTGTTGGAGTGTTTGAGAGTTGGAGGAGTTTCCTAAGGAAGAATACGACCTGCCATTCTTCAAAGAGTCTGACTACGTTAGAAAGTTGTGCCCGAAGTGTAAGAAATACTATTGGACACAGAACCCCAAGCAGGAGACATGCGGTGAAGCTTCTTCATCGGCCTGTGCGAGCTACTCCTTCATAGGCAACCCCCCAACAAAGAGGAGATACGGCTTACGCGAGATGCGAGAATCTTTCCTGTCTTTCTTCGAGAAGAACGGCCATGCCCGAATCAAACCATACCCAGTTGTGGCACGATGGCGAGAAGACATCTACCTAACACATGCGAGCATAATCGATTTTCAGCCTTACGTGACAGAAGGAATTGCCCCACCGCCTGCGAACCCGCTTGTCATTTCTCAGCCTTGCATAAGGATGGTGGACATTGCGAATACTGGACCCACATTCGGAAGGCATATGACAATTTTTGAAATGGGCGGCGCGCATGCTTTCAACTATCCTGACAAGGAAGTGTATTGGAAGGATCAGACGGTTCGATATCATCATCAATGGGTTACTAAGGATCTAGGCGTTAAGGCTGATGAGATCGTTTACAAGGAGGAGGTCTGGTCCGGAGGCGGGAACGCTGGACCGTGTGTTGAGTCTATTATTCGTGGTTTAGAGGTTGCCACGCTGGTTTTCATGCAGTACAAGGTTGTCAACGACAAGTTCATCAAACTGCCCATACGAACGGTGGATACAGGTTACGGAATAGACCGTTATACCTGGCTCAGTCAAGGATTTGCAAGCGGCTTTCAGGCGATTTACGGCGACCTGCTTGACAAAATCTTCCAAATGGCGGGGCTGACAAAGATCGACAAGAAGCTACTGAACGAGATAGCGAAAGTCTCAGGTCTAGTTAGCTTGGACAAGACGGCAAGTCGGCTGGAAACGAGGAAGAGGGAAGCGGAACTTGCAGGAATAAGTATAGAGGAACTTGACAGGTTCCTGACTCCAATCGAGAACGCTTTTGCGGTCGCTGATCACACTAAATGCCTGAGCTTCATTCTTTCCGAAGGCGTGGTTCCGTCAAACATCCAAGAAGGATATTTGGCCCGACTTATTTTCCGAAGAGTCTACCGGTTGCTGAAGATGCTGGGCATTCATGACAAGTTGTACGACATCATGGATATGCAGATCAGTTTCTGGTCTGGCGATTTTCCGCATTTGAAAGAAATGCGCAATGAGATCATGGAGATGCTCAAGAGCGAAGAGGTCAAGTTTGAAGAGACCATCATTCGCGGAGAAGGCATGGTGAAGCGCATCGCCAGCGAACTGAAAGCGGTGAAGAAGAAAGAGATTCCGATAGAGACGTTGACTGAGCTGTATGATTCGCATGGGCTTCCGCCTGAGATTGTCAAGCAAGCAGCAGAGAGAGAAGCCCTCAGGGTGGAGATTCCTGACGATTTCTACGCGCTTATTGCGCAGAGGCATATGCAACTGACTAAGCCTGTTGAGGAGGAAGATGTCAAGCATGAGGAGTGGCTGGAGAAAGCGGTGGAAAACGTTCCTGCAACGGAACAGCTGTACTACGTGGACCAGTACGCTAAGGAGTTTGAAGCCAAGGTCCTCAAAGTGATAGGCGATGAGTACGTGGTTCTGGATAAGACATGTTTCTTTCCTGAAGGCGGAGGACAGCCTGCTGACAGCGGACACTTCACGTTTGGCAGAAACAAGGTTGAGGTAGTTGATGTTCAGAAAGTTGGCAAGGTCATCGTTCATAGGCTGAAGGGCGTGATTCCAAGGGAAGGCGACAAGGTTTGGGGAGTGATTGACTGGAACAAGCGCTACAGTTTGATGAAGAATCACACGGCTACTCATGTGATCGGCGGCGCGGCCAGGCGTGTGCTTGGGATGCATGTTTGGCAATATGGAACGCAGAAGGGCATTGAAAGCTCTAGGCTGGACATTTCGCACTATCGCAGACTAACCTTAGATGAGATTCAAGAAATCGAGACGTTGGCGAATGAGGCGGTTCTGCGGAACATTCCGGTTGAAACGGCTTGGCTGCCGCGCAACGAGGCTGAAAGCCGCTACGGTTTCAGGCTATACCAAGGCGGTGCGATTCCGGGCAAGGATATTCGCGTAGTGAGAGCAGGTGATTGGGATGTTGAAGCATGTGCAGGAACGCATTTGAAGA
>JBGOYR010000015.1:0-12409 GCA_041479765.1 Bathyarchaeia archaeon
AGGTGTAGCAGGACGAGTGATTTCTGCAAAATCTGCCGGAAAGTCTCTTCTTGATCTGGTTTCCGAGATAGAAAGCACAGGAGCTCGAGAGGTCATCTTGTTGCTGGACTTTGATAGGCGAGGAAGAGAGTGGACGGGTCGTTTGAAGCAGCTTCTCGAACGGAAGAGGATAACGCCTAACACGGTTTTCTGGCATGGACTCATCAGCCTTGTTGGGAAAGAAGTTAAGGATGTTGAGGGTCTGGCCAGCTATATGGAAACCTTAAAGAGCAAGATTAGTGGTAATTCATAAACGTAATATATATAGGTCGTTAAGATGTAGTCTCGTGATTCGAGAACCGTATTCCCGGGTCACTTGATCAGCTTTAACCCCTTTAACAAACATCACTGGAGGTTGACGATTACATGGGTTCATCCCAAGCATTTACCATAAAGTATGTTATAGAAGCCAAGTTCGAAATTGAAGGAGTAGTTGAGAAACCAGACGTTATCGGAGCCGTCTTCGGGCAAACCGAAGGACTATTCGGCCCTGAACTAGACCTGCGCGAACTCCAGAAATCAGGCAGAATAGGCAGAATAGAAATCGACCTGCATTCTAAACAAGACAAAACCACAGGCACCATCACAATACCCACCAGCCTCGACCGCGTATCCACCGCACTCATCGCCTCAAGCATAGAAAGCATAAACCGAGTAGGACCATGTGCCTCCAAAGTCACCCTTGACAAGATAGAAGATGTGCGAGAAGCGCGAAGAAAAATCATAATCGACCGAGCAAAAGAGATTCTGCACAAGTGGAACATCGAATCCATGCCCTCAGTCGACGAAGTCTTCAAAGAAATCTCAGACACACAAAAAGCTGGAAAGGTTGAAAAATACGGAGATGAAGAACTCCCCGCTGGACCTGATCTGGCAAGTGCCAAAGAAATAATCGTCGTCGAAGGCAGAGCTGACATAATAAACCTCATGCGTTGCGGAATAGCCAACACCATAGCCCTCGAAGGCGCCAAAGTGCCAGAGGGTGTCAAAAAACTCTGCAAGGAAAAGGAGGCCACCGCACTCCTTGATGGAGACAGGGGCGGCGACCTGATTCTGAAAGAGCTTCTCCAAGTCACTGACGTGAAGTACATTTGCAGGGCTCCGAGAGGAAAAGAAGTGGAAGAACTGAACTGCAAAGAAATCCAAGCCGCACTCGACGCAAGGGTTCCGATAGGCGAAGTTTACAAACCAAGGAAGGAAAAGCCAAAAATCGAAATGCCGAAGGAAATTGCTGACGTCACAAAAGCGTTGGAAGGAACCTTGGAAGCGGTTCTGCTGAACGAAAAAATGGAACAGATGGAACGGTTGCCTGTAAGTCAGTTAGCTGAGAAGCTTCAGGAAGTAGAAGGGGTAGACACCGTCGTCTTCGATGGCATCATAACCCAACGGATCGTTGATGTGGCAGGTGACAAGAACATAAAAAGAATTATCGCCTCGCGCATTTCGGATGCTGTCAAGCCTTCGCTGACCGTTCAGCTTAATGTGTTCTCAGAAGTCACAGCTGAAACCTAGCCGCCGAAGAAGTCTGTAATCTTCTTGTTCTCTTTTTCTTCAACATTGGCTTTCAGCAGTTGCTCTTCTGTTATGCCGAAACCATCAAGAACCCTTGCTGCTGCAGGGACAACCTGCTTGGATACATAGTAGTCAATATCGACGTCTGTATACGAAGCAAAAACGTAAGGCTTGACCCTTTCATACAAACGTCCAGAACCAACAACCACCACGTACCCTATCTTGTCACCAATCCCAAGCTCCCACCCCTTCTCCTTAAGCATCCTAGCCGCTTCAACATGGGAAGCCTTGACCTGATATTCTTCAGCAGGCTTCGTCAATGTCTTCCAAATGATGAGATCACGAAATGGGACGCGTTTCTGTCTGAGTTCATCAATGAAGCCCTGCACATATTTGGCTGCTTTCTGCGGAGACTGCTCTTTCAGGATGATCTCTAGGACTTTTTCTTGCACTTCCTTTGCCACAATTGCCCAGTCGCCGCGCATGACCTCTAGACCAACGATGTCAAGTCGCCCATCAGGCAGAAGCCCTGCATAACGTTTCTTCGCTTCAGTGAAGAAAATCCGTGTATAGACCTTGTCGGCACTAATCTCCAACCCCAGTTTTTCCTTGATTTCCTCAGACAACTTGTCAATCTTCTTCAGGTCGTGGTTGACGAAAATACTGTCTGTATCGCCATAAACAACCTCCAATCCAGATCTCTCTGCTATTTCGATGGCTTCTGAAATCGCGGCTCTGCCCCAAGCGGCAGCAGCTTCCGCAACCGGTTTTACGAACCATCGCGCGCCCGTCCACCCAGCGTAGCCATAGGCAGCGTTGGTAATGATCTTCACCGCTTTCTGGCGCGCATCCAAAACACGATAGCCCACGCTTGTTTGTTCAAGTTTCTTCATCCTCGAACGGACTTCATTCCTTACGTTGATAAGATAGAACAGAACTTCCTTGTAGAAGCCTGGAGGTTCCTTTCTGAACCTGTGCTTGACCTCTGGAGCTTCGTATACGCCTCCGCGAGGCAGCGGGTCCTTGGGCGAAACGTAAGTGTCGGGCGAGACATTGTAGGCTATCATTATGTTTGGATACAGGGATTTGAAGTCTAGTGCCGCAATGTTGTCATGCAGTCCGGGTTTCGGCTGGAGAACTAACCCACCTGCATAGGGTCTGTAAGGTTGCTCGATCCGTTTGGGTACAAGCTCGCCGATTTTGTGTGTATGTCTGACTAGGAACCATTCGACGCGGAAGCCTGCAGCCGCTGTTCCAACGTGATCCAAGGGCAGACCTACAAGGTAGGAGAGCTGAATGGCAAAATCCAAGACGGCATCAGTTATGCCCATAACGCGACGAGTGTTGTCCATGGAAAACCTCTTTAAGGCTTCACGTTTGTTTCTGTCGTCCCAATACTCAGCAAGATCGATGTCTTCAATCACGGCACTTTTTTCAAGCTTCAGCACGCCTAAGTAATCTCCAAGATTCGCCAAAGTTTTGACTTTGACTTCCGGGAATTCCTCCGCATAATCCGCAAGATCCAGATTCGCCCTCCCGGTCAGTGAAACGTGACTGTAAACGCTTGTGTGGGGTTCAGTTTCCGTTCTGTCAACAAGCAAGCGCAACCCATTCTGCCTGCATCTTTCAGTGAGATAAGGCCAGTCTTGTCCGTTCACACCGTAGCCCACGATGATATCGGGGTCAAAGCTTCGAACGTATTCAATGAAGGCTTCAAGAACAGGTTTGTCGTTCTTGTCTTCGTTTACTAGGAACTGCTCTTGGGTGCCCTGGTTTGTTGCGGCTGAGATCACGATGACTGGGTTTCGGTCGGGTTTCGGTGAGCCTTGTTTGCTGTAGTATATTGTTGAGAAGCCCAGAATCCGCAAAGGTGGAACACCATCCTTCTCAACAGGCTTCGGCGCCGATTTTGCCGTATAGATCTTGTCTACTTGAACACCTGGCTTGCTAGTTTCTTCATTCACCTCTGCTTCGTGCCATCCGCACGGGTTAATGTTGTTGTCGACGAGGTAGCGCATCGAGTATCGAATGCCGTCTTCGAGACAGTCTCTTACGCCTTCGAAGTCTCGAATCTCCTTTGCGCATTTGGGGATGTCGTCTGGGCTTCTGCAATAAGCTTTCACAGTCTTCACAGGTTTTCCAAAGAGCTTGCGATCGACGATCTCGACTTTCACGATGGAAGCAAGATGCTTTCCCTCAATCTCTTCAACAACCTTTGCCGCGTCGCAATTTTCCTCAATCACGGCATAGAAATAGGCGACAAAATCCCTATCTACGACAAGCACGCGCTTGCCAGAAGCTTCAACGCCCCAAAGCCAAATCTCAGAAGCATTGTCTCTGACCTCAGAGTTCACGTCTAGAAGCCAAAAGGTAGTCTTCATTGCACGTTCACCTCGTCAACAATAATGTAAAATGAGAACTCGGCTTTAATGCTTTAAGAAGAATCACAGAGCATAAGGCGTCCTGAAGAAAGCCTATGCGTGTTTCTGCAGAAGTTCGATCACGTCTGGATAGTCTATTCCAAGCGCTTTTGCCTTCTGAATCGTGGGCACGCCATTTGCGTTCCATCCTCGACGTTTATACACCGCGTCCTTCAGCCTCTCATACTCCGCCTCGCGGTGCTTCCGCAAAGCAGCAACCTTCTCTTCAGTTGTTTTGCCTGCTGGATCGTAGCCTGCTTTTTCCTTGAGCTGCCTATCATATCGTTCTATGCGACTTTCATATTCCTCTTTTGTCACTGGTCCGACGGAACGATAGGGCACATTGTCATGCTCGCGCGTACCGAAGCCCATTCGCAGGTTGAAGATGCGCTGAAAGTTGTAAACCCGTTCGCTTGCCGAGATAATGTCTTCTACAGTAGTTTTCTTGCCTGTCACAGCTGAAAAAAGCTTAGCATAGTTTTCAACGTGAGCGATCACTTTGGCCGGTTCCTTGGTTTGCTTGTTGTCTTCTGGGACGACGTCATTCCATGGAAGCTTGCAGAGTCCGTTTAGGCCGAACCAAGTGCGGAACATGGGGAACCAATGTAGGTTTTCAGCCTTCTGCTCGAATGTGGGCATGAAGTTGTGCACCATGTCCAAGAAAATCAGCCAAGCCTCATCATGCTGAGGCCCTTTCAAGGCAAGCCCATAACCGCCTTGCTGAGCCAATGATTCCTTAGTCACATATTCAGAATATTCCAGGCCCTTGGCTTCCATCCCGATGTCCTGCAAGGCCTTCGTGTCGGCACCGTGTTTTTCAGCGAAAAGTCTCTTCATTTTTCTTATGCCCTGACCAACTACAACGCCGAAACCTTCACCCTTAGCCATTTGGTGAACAAGCTCAAGAGCCGCATCTTTATTGCCAAAATGCAGGTCTAGGCCACCAGTTACCTTCTTGTCGATCAATTCCATCACATAACATTCCATGGCGAAGGCGATTGCCGTACCAACCGAAATCGTGTCCAGTCCATAGATGTCGCAGTAGTGGTTCATCTCGATGACGTAGTCTGCGTCAAAGATTCCGCAGTTGCTGCCTACACCCGCTATGGTTTCGTATTCCGGGCCACTGACGAAGACTTTCCGTCCCTTGTAAGGTCCTGTTTTCAGCTCGAAGTCGTTGACACCGTGGGCACATGCCAGTGAGCAGCCCATCCAGCAGCCGTCGAAGCCTTTGTGAAATTTTCTTCGGTAGACTTCTCTGCCCAGTTTTTCTGCTTCCGGGTGGCTGCCAAACCTGTAGTTGTTCACAGGCAGAAGGTCGAACTCGTTCATGATGGGCACGAGGTGTGTAGTGCCCACGACTGCCATTTCATTCTGTTTTGGATCGAGGTTCCGCAATTCCTGACTGTATGTTGTGCCTACCTGCTTGACCATTTCAGCGTCTGCAGGTCCATTGGTTTCGACAGTGACCCTGCCAGAGTACTTCACGACGATTGCTTTGACCTTCTTGTTGCGGAAAACTGTGCCTATGCCACCTCTGCCAGCCTGCTTGTACCTGTGAATCTTCCTTCCAGCATCGTACCATGAGAAGTTGAGGCAACCAAACAGCGTGTGCTCGGCACCAGAACCTGAAGAAACCACAGAAATGCTCTGCAGATTGCTGCCTCCGTATCTCGCAGCCAAGATTTCCACGAGTAAATGCGTTTCTGAAGGAAGCTGCTGCGCCTCTTCAACCTGAACCTTGCCAGCGTCGCCATCAATGAAGACGATTACTTCAGACTCGGCTTTTCCCTGAACCTCAAGCGCATCCCAGCCCGCAAACTTCAGGTAAGGACCGAAATATCCGCCAACATTCGAATCAATCACTGATCCTGTTAGGGGAGAAATCGAGACCGCGATGCTTTTACCGCTTCCAGGGAAAACAGGAATGCCGCCTAGTGGACCGCAGGCGATGCAGACTTCGTTTTCAGGGTCATCCCATTTGGCAATGCGGTTTTTCGGCAATGCGTTCCAGAGCAGCCAAAGGTTGAAACCTCGTCCTCCTGTGAACTTTTCTTTCATGTCTTGTGAAACAGGCTTACTGAACATTCTCATGTTCGAAAGATCAATGTGTAGTGTTCTGTTGTTGTAGCCTCTTTCGACCTTGCTGAGGCTGTATGAGAATTCGGCGATCACCAACTCCCTCACCTTGATTGGAAACGAAAGCTATTCATGACATGCAAATAGGTTTTTCGACGTAGACTAGGGATTGCGCAACTTGCAGGAATGTGTTTTACTGCAAAATCGGTTCCAGAGCTATTTTTTAATAGGTGAAGGCTGATAATTGGTTGCTGGGATTCTGCTAAGAGGCCAAAGCGCATTGAAGATTCTGGAGATAAACGTCAAGAAAGGCTTCGTGAAGGTCATTCCTGAATCTTTTGACGATTTCTGGCACTTGTACAACATTATCTATAAGAATGATGAGGTTTTCGCGCGTACAACGCGAGAAGTGAGGCCTGATGAAAAGTACGCGAGACCTGGGCGAGGAGAAAGAATTCCTGTTTTTCTTGGAGTAGCGGTTGAAACAGTCACTTGGGACAAGCTTCTAGGCAAACTTCGAATCCACGGAACCATCAGCGAAGCCCCAGAAACCGTTCCGGCTGGGGCGCATCACACGCTTAGCATTGCTTTGAACACGCCGTTGACAATCGTCAAGAAGAAGTGGGCTAAGCACCAGATTGAAAGACTGGAAAGAGCAAGCAGATCATCCGAGAAGCCGATCATAA
Source organism: Bathyarchaeia archaeon (assembly GCA_041479765.1). Classification (GTDB taxonomy): domain Archaea; phylum Thermoproteota; class Bathyarchaeia; order Bathyarchaeales; family Bathycorpusculaceae; genus DATKKK01. The sequence goes on from JBGOYR010000015.1 coordinate 6,737, forward strand.
TAGTGTCAATAGACGACGAAGGCTACGCGATAGCCACGACGGCCCAATACGGTATGGAAGAGAAGGTTGAGGAAAGAATAAGGCTACCTGGAAAGCTTGATGCTGAGAAGAGAGGCAATGCCGTGAATGAGTATTTCAGAAAAGTGATAGACAGTTTGCGCCAAACGTGGACCGAAACCCGGAGTCCCATAGTCATCATTGGTGCCGGTTTTGTGAAGAACGATTTCGCGAAGTTTTTGGAAAACGAGGCAACGGACATTGCCAAGACTGTTGTAGATATTAAGAGTGTGAATAATGGAGGTGTTGCTGGGATTCGTGAGGCTTTGCGATCAGGCGTGTTGTTGAAGGCTTTCAAGCAAATGCGAATCGTTGAGGAAGCTGAAGTCATGGAAGAGGTCTTAAGAAGGTTAGGCAAGGGTGAGACGAGCGTCACTTATGGTCTTGAGGAAGTTGAAAGGGTAGCGAAGGTTGGAGCGGTTGAAAAGCTCGTTTTGGCTGATACTATGTTGCGAGAGTCTGGCGACGAGAGACGCTTGCTTACGGAAGAGCTTATGAAGGAAGTTGAACACAAGGGCGGCAAGATCATTGTCGTAAGCACGGAACATGAAGCAGGAACAAAACTGTTAGCATTGGGTGGCGTAGCTGCAATACTCCGTTTCTCGCTCTAGTTCAAGCCTTGGCAAGCATGCCTGTCGCAGTGTTGAGATAGAAAGAGTTATCGTTAGGTGTTGAAAGTATTATAAATATCAATATTGCATATTCTCTAGTTTGAGATGGGAATATAATGTCGAAAAGGAAGCCGTCGATTATCATTCAAAACATAGTTGCTTCTGCGACTTTGAACCAGAGAGTGAGCCTCAAGACGATAGTTGAAAAGTTTCCACACACTGAGTACAACCCAAGCGTTTTCCCAGGACTTGTCTTCCGACTGAAGAAACCGAAGACGGCGACGCTGATTTTCGAGACTGGTAAGATGGTTTGCACGGGGGCGAAGTCTGAGAAGGAAGCCATACAGGCCGTGAATAAGGTGGCGAAGGAGTTGCGGAGCAAAGGAATTTCCATCACCAACAAGCCTGAGGTTCACATCCAGAATGTTGTTGCTTCTGCAGCGTTGGGCGGCGAGATCGACTTGGAGAATGTTGTCTACAAGCTGGGCAGAGTAATGTATGAACCTGAACAGTTTCCAGGCGCAGTCTACAGAATGGCTGATCCGAAAGTTGTGTTTCTGATCTTTTCGGCTGGAAAACTCGTGTGTGTAGGCGCGAAGCAAGAGCAGCAGGTCTATGATGCAGTGAACAAGATTCAGCAGATTCTTGAAGAAAAAGACCTCATTTTCTACCCGAAGGACTGACTGAAGCCCTAGGGGCGGCTAGCTAATCGTCTGCGAACAGCAGGATTTTGATCCGCAACACGACGAAGAGCCATTTCAAAAGTCTCGCTTGCAGATAGTTCCTTCTTTAGAAAAACTCCTGTTCTGCCGACCTCGTCTCTTCTCATGAGAGCATGAACACGATCTAAAACGGTCTTAACACCTATTCCCAGCGATCCAGCAACATATTCTTCGCGTCCAACAACCGAACTCTCTCTATGCCCCCACTCAGTAGGCTCAATAAGCATCAGTCGTTTGTCGACTCCGGCAACTCGCAACTCGTTTCGTAAATCTTCTATCGCGATCTCACCGCCAAACTTGTAGAATTCTCTTTCCACTTTGCGCATCTTCATTAACGGAAAGGAAACGCTGATGTTCTCGCCTATTTCAAGATATGCTTTCATCGCATAGACAGGCGTAGCCTGTACGACATAACGTCCGACGGTAGGGATTCCGGCTTTTTCAAGTGTGCTTTCTACAATGAACGATGATGGGGGATCGGGTAGGAAAACGTCTATGTCGCTCTTCTCGGTCACGTCTCCTCTTGCAGTACTGCCATGCACGAGAGTTTCAAGAAGAGCTCGCTCCAAAGCTTCCATTATTCGCATAGCTTCCTTTCTATGTTTCTTGAGCAGAGCGAAATGTTTAGCATCATAGAACACTTCTTTCCATTCAGCGTGTCTGACTGGTTTCTTCGCCATATCCATGCCTCTCCCAAAGAACCATTACGTTTGGTTATTTTTAGTATTCGATGAAAATCCGGATATGGTGTAAAACTTAATAAGACATCCCACAGACTTACAGTCTGGATGAGATTTAGAGGTAAACGTTTTGAAATGGCCGGTAAGCTGTATTGCGGGCATTGTAGTCATCATACTCTACTGTACCTTCACATTCACTTCGCTGGCGCTGTATCCTACACCCTACAATCCTGCAAGCAATCGGTTAAGTGATCTGGGAAATTCAAGCTTCAATCCCTCAGGCGCAGTCCTGTACAATACAGGCTGCATTCTGACCGGAATCGCGCTCTTCCCGTTCTTCCTCGGATTATATGAATGGTTCACGAACGAAACATGGAGAAAGATCATGCTGGTAGTTACTCAGACTATCGGTTCTTTAGCAGCTTTTTCTTTGATCATGGTCGGTGTCTTTTCAGAGGATTTCATGTCCCTGCATACTACGTGGTCCTCGGTCTTCTTCCTTCTGAACTTGACAGTTCTAGTTTTGCTAGGTGCAACGCTGTTTACTCATGCTCATTATATGAAACCTATTGCCTACTATGGATTTGTAGTCGCTGCGATCAATCTGCTCTTCGTGCTCGCCTACAATACTCCTTTGTTCGAGTGGTTCACAGTTTTCACGGCTCTCGGCTATGTCGGCTTGCTCGTCTACAACATGTTCAAGGCAGAAATCAAGCCTTAACCGGCTTATTCGATAACAAGGAAACAGCCCGTGACAACACAACATCAGAAATATACGGGAGATTCGCCTTCTATCTTGGTTCCGTGCAACTAGCCGGTAACGTGAATACTGATGGCCGCGAATGGCGCAGTCTGCAACGTGTGCAGTCGTCGAGAAGCATTCTTTTTCAGATCTTACTCTGGAACAAAGTTGTGCAGGAAATGCTTTGCTCAATCCATCGAAGACAAAACTAGGGCCACGATTGCCAAGTACAACATGCTTGATTTCAACGATAGAGTTGCTGTGGCGGTTTCAGGCGGCAAGGACAGCGTCAGCTTGCTGCATGTTTTGGCGAAGCTTGAAAAGAGCTTTCCGAAAGCGTCGCTTGCTGCGGTGACGATTGACGAAGGCATCAAGGGATATAGAGATGAGGCGCTGAAGATAGCGGCTGAAAACTGCGAGAAGCTCGGTGTAGAACACAGCATAGTCTCATTTAAGGAGCTTTATGGTTACCCATTCGATGAGATCGTCGAAGGCTTGCGGCAGAAAGGCGAGGAGAAGCTCACTTCATGCGCTTGCTGCGGTGTCCTGCGCAGGAAAGCATTGAATCTGGCTGCTAGGAAGGTGGGCGCGAACAAGATCGCTACGGGTCATACGTTGGATGATGAAACCCAGACCATTCTCCTGAACATCTTTCATGGTGACGTTTTGCGTTTGGCCAAGGAAAAGCCAGTTACAGATGAGGCGCATCCGAAGCTCGTTCAGAAGATAAAGCCTTTTTGCGAGATTCCCGAAAAGGAAACGGCCATGTATGCCTACGTTAAGAAGATAAAGTTTCAGAGTAGCCCATGCCCATACGCTTCCGAAGCTTTGAGGAATGATGTCCGCGCAATGCTGGACAGGATTGAGGAGAAGCATGCAGGAACGAAGTTCACGATTTTCAAGTCAGTCGAAAGAATCAGATCAGCACTTGAAACACTGGATCGCAGAGAAGGAATGAACGAGTGTATCGAGTGTGGTGAACCGACCTCTGAGAAAATGTGCAGAACCTGCCAGCTACTAAAACAGATGAAACGCTCCAGATGACCGATATTCTAATAAACGCGGAATTCTGAACAAGAAAGGCATGGATGTACTCGTTGCCATTTTGGGTTCTGTGACGATAGTGAGTTTCATATCTTTTGTTGGTGTGGTCTTCATAGGCTTGCGAGAGGATTTGCTGAGACGTATCACTATGGGTTTGGTGGGTTTTGCTTCGGGCACCCTGCTAGGTGGAGCATTCTTTGGTCTGCTGCCTGAATCCTTGCCGGAAAACGGCCCTATGACAACATCCTACGGAGTCGTCCTTGGGATTGTCGCCTTTTTCTCGATAGAAAAGTTTCTCCACTGGCGGCACTGCCACGAAGAAAACTGTGAGGTTCATGCATTTGCGTATACTAGCCTCGTTGGAGACGGTGTCCACAACTTCATTGATGGGATGCTGATAGCTGCAACCTACATGCTTTCCTTTGAATTAGGCTTCGTGACGACACTTGCAGTCGTTTTCCATGAAATCCCGCAGGAAATAGGCGATTTCGGAGTCTTGATTTACGGAGGTTTCAGCAAGAAGAAAGCATTAACCTACAACTTTGCCATAGCCTTGACCGCGATTCTAGGCGCGGTAGTGACTTATTTTCTTGCCCTTCAAGGAGCATACGCTTTGCTTATCCCGTTTGCCGCGGGGGGCTTCATTTACATCGCGGCGACAGACCTTATGCCTGAACTCCACAAGAAATCTCATGCTGGCGAATCAATCGTTCAGCTCATATCGATTCTGGTGGGGCTTGGGTTAATGGCTTACCTTACAACCGCGATTGGCGGCTGACCCTCTTCTGTTTTTCGTATGCTTCGCTTTTGAGCCTGCGAAGCAGTGCTGAGGCTTCATAAGCGGTTTCAGCAGAAGCCACGGTTCTGGCCTTGTCCACGTCAACCTTGGCTCCACAGTATGGACACGTTCTCGTTTTCTGTCCATCACTGGCCAATAGGAGTCCGCCGCATCGACCGCAAACAATCACCTTTGTCACAGCCATGTTTTTACTGTCCGAAAGCCTTTTCACGTCGCGCCTAATTAACGCTTAACGCCTGGGGAATGTTGATGAGCGAGAAGGTGAAGATAGGAGCTAAGCCGCCTTCGCCCGAGCTTGTGCAGTCTGTGATTCGCTATTTCAAGAAGGAAGGCTTCAAAGTGGAGCAGGAGGCCACAGTGCTCGAAGGTTTCAGCGGCATTTCCAACAAGTTCGACTTGATTGTGCAGAAGGGGCGCACGGCGCAAGGCGTGTGGATTCGAGACTGTAACCGAACGATAGGTGTGAACCTCATCATAAACATTGACAAGGCTTCGGAAGATGTTCGCTTGGCGAGCCCGATGATCGTCGGAGAAAAGTTCAGTGACCACGCAAAAGCCTACGCGAACAGAAGAAAAATAACGTTGCTGACAAAGAGGCAGATAGCTCTGAGTTTGAGATGAGCTTAAGCTAGATTTTCAGGCATTCATCCAGCAAGCCTTCGCTTTCCAGCTTGCCAAGCCAATCCACAATACCGACCTGACACTTCTTCTCCCCATTCAGAACCGCCGAGATTTCAAAAACAGTTTCTGCGACTCTTTTGCCTGAAATGTCAAGCTCGCACACCTTGGAAGCGTCAACAGCGTCTAATGCGTCAACCAGACAAACGTCAAGGATTTCGGAGGCCAAGTTCTCCCAGAGCTTGCGTCCGGACATTCCAGACTTCTCCATGAGCTTCCGCAACTCAACTGGGTCGCGCCGCAAGACGAAAACGTGGGTTATTAGTTCTTCGGGAACGACGTTCGGGGCGTAGTGTCCATCAATTATAACGTCTTTTTTTTGGCCTTCAACTATTTCGCG
>JBGOYR010000016.1:0-12322 GCA_041479765.1 Bathyarchaeia archaeon
CATACTGCTTCGAAAGACTGGAGGAGAAGGGCATCCAGACACATTACCGCGGTTTGGTCGATAAAGAAGGAAAAGTGGTGCGTTTCGACGAGCTGGAACGACCCTCCAATATCATGGAGATCAACTTGGTGAACGTGTACAGACCCAAGCCCATGACGCGAGAAGGCAGACTTTGCTTCGATTATCGTATGTACACACCTAAGCTGAGTAACTGCTTGATTCCGCTTGAAATAATCTACAGAAACGGTCTGCCCGAAGGCTCCTCAATCTTCAAACGTCTTGAACAGGGTTCTGTCACTATCAAGGACTTTGGTATGGATCGCTATCCTCACGCTGGAGAAAAGCTCAGGAAGCCGATTTTCGACGTAAGCACGAAGCTTGAAGAGGGTGACAGGTATGTTACATGGGAAGAAGCTAAGGGGCTGGCTGGACTCACCTATGGAGAGATTGTGAAGATTCAAGAACTGCTTCTGAAGGTTGACATGTTGATTTCGGAGCTGGCTTCGCGGGCTGGATTGGTGAACGAGGACGGGAAGGTCGAGTTGGCTTTTGATCCTGAAAGAAAGCTCATGGTAGTTGACGTGGTTGGCACGCTGGACGAATGCCGATTCACCTTCAACGGACTACACATAAGCAAGGAGATAGCCAGACAATACTACCGAAAAACGGAATGGTACGCAGACTTAGAGGAAGCAAAGAAAAAAGCCAAAGAACAAGGAATAGAAGACTGGAAGAAACTATGCAAAACCAAACCGCCAAACCTAGACTCACAGCTAAGAATAGTTATTAGCCAAATGTACATGGCGACTGCAAACGAGCTAACAGAAAAGAGGATGTTTGGCACTACAAGTCTAGCCGAAATAGCCTCGGACTATGCAAATGTCGTTTGATCTGATCATAGATTTCTGCTCCTCGTATAGTGTTTTTGTGGTAGCTTTGGCAGAACATCACTAAAAGATTCCCTTATGAATCGAACTTGGCAGCCTGCGGTTTCGGAGAAGCATATTGCTTTCAGAAGCCGCGCAGATGCTCACTTCGCCACGAGAGTCTTGTTGTTGAAAGATTTTATTAGTGTCTTTGACCTTCTAGCAATTGAAATCGCTGCGTGGAACGAATGAACATTGGAAAGCTCGTTACAGAATACGACTTGCGCAACGTAAGAATAGGGGTTTTGGGTTCACACTCTGCTCTTGAAGTGGCTCACGGCGCCAAGCAAGAAGGTTTTGAAACTGTTGTGGTCTGTCAGAAGGGCAGGGAGAAGACGTATACAAGGTATTATCGCAACCTTTTCGATCATGTCTTGCTTCTGGACAAGTTTGTTGACACGGTTAAGGAGGAGAACCAGAAGAAGCTTGTAGATTTGAACACTGTTTTTGTGCCGAACCGATCATTCTCCGTCTACGTTGGCTACGACAATATCGAACAGAATTTTAACGTGCCTTTGTTGGGCAACAGGTCTATTCTCAGAAGCGAAGAACGCAACTACCGCAAAAACCAGTATTATCTTCTCCAGAAAGCAGGTATTCCAATGCCTAAAACCTTCAAGGCGCCAGAGGAAATAGATCGTCTCGTTATCGTCAAAGTTCCTGAAAAAGAGCGTTCGATCGAAAGAGCCTTTTTCTACGCTTCTTCCCCGGAAGAGTTCAAGAAAAAGGCTGAGGAACGCATAAAGAAAGGTATTATCGCGCGCGAATCGCTGGAAAAGGCAGTGATAGAGGAATACGTATTGGGAGCGAAGTTCAACGCCAACTATTTCTGGTCCCCACTGACAGATGAGCTCGACCTTCTGGGTTTCGACCGAAGAATACAAACAGACCTAGACGGCGTTCTTGATCTGCCTGCCAGCGAACAGTTAGAACTAAACATTGCCACCCAGAACGTGGAAATCGGCCACATGGGCGTCACCATGCGCGAAAGCCAACTCGAAAAAATCTTCGAAGCCGGAGAACGCTTCGTAAACGTCTGCAAGAAAGAATATCCGCCAGGCATGATAGGCCTATTCGGCCTGCAGGGCGCCGTAGCCAAAAACCTCGAATTCTACGTGTTCGACGTTAGCCCACGCTCTCCCGGCTGTCCATGCGTTGAACCCACGTCACCTTACATGAAGTACAAGTATGGTATGGAAGTCGGTCCGGGAAGACGCGTAGCTATGGAGATCAAACGTGCTATCAAAGAGAACAGGCTCGGAGACATAGTCACATGATCACACAGAAGCAAGTTGCAGAGATTCTCTCGAAATATGATCATGGCAAGTTGGCAATCGGCACGCTTGGCTCACATTCAGCCTTGAACATTTTCAAGGGCGCCAAGGAACTGGGTTTCCGAACCGTATGCGTTTGTAAAAAGGCTGACGAAATCCTTTACAGGAAATTTCCACTCGCAGATGAGCTCATATTCGTGAAAGACTTCACAGAACTACTAGACGCTAAGCTACAAGAGAAGCTTCGCAAGCTCAACACTGTACTCATTCCACACGGCTCATTCACAGCCTACCTAAGCACAGAACAGCTAACCGACAGCCTCTACGTGCCCATGTTCGGAAACCGCATGCTCCTCCACTGGGAAGCCGGACGCGAAAGACAGAAACAATGGTTGCTCAAAGCAGGCTTGAGGTTGCCGAGAACTTACGAGAAACCGGAAGACATCAAGGGTCTGATCATAGCCAAACTGCCTGGCGCGAAAGGCGGCAAAGGCTACTTCTTAGCCAACTCGGCTGAATCATTCCGCAAGAAAGCCGAGGAGATGGTAAGCCGTGGTCTTCTAACAAGGAAAGATGTTGCTGAAATTCACCTTCAACAGTACGTGCTCGGCGTCAACGTCTACCCACACTACTTCAGCTCAACAATCCGCAACGAAGTTGAATTCCTAGGCGTCGACAGACGCTACGAGAGTGCAGTAGATGCGATCGGCAGAATACCTGCATCCGAGCAACTGGAAGTAGGCGTTAGCCCAACCTACACGATCGTCGGCAACATACCGATAGTGTTGCGTGAGTCACTCTTGCCAGAACTAATCAGAATGGGCGACAACGTGAACGAGACTGCAAGGAAGCTGGCGCCGCCAGGCATCATAGGACCATTCTGCCTGGAAACCATAATCACAGACAACCTAGAAATCTACGCGTTCGAGATTTCAGCCAGAATTGTGGCGGGGACAAATGTTGGTATAGGCACTTCACCGTATGCTTATTTGAAGTATGGTGAGAACATGTACATTGGAAAGCGGATTGCGCTCGAGATTAGGGAAGCGCTGGAACAGGGTCGGTTGCCGGAAATATTCGTGTAGCGACCCGTATTTTCCTTCTAGAGGTTTCTTCTATCTTTTTCTTACATACACGGTTATAAGAAATCATTTTCCTTCATTCCTTCTGGGAGAGAGAGGAGAGAAGGGAGGATGGCGGAGCCTTACGGCTGGATATTCGTGGACTTCATCCCGCTACTCTACGACAAGAAAAGACTGTCTAGGCAGTTTCAAATCGAAACGTGGCTTAATCTGGCGGAAGCAGCCCAAGAACTGGGGCTGCACAAGATAGAGGCCGACAAGCCAGCCGCAAGACCTCCAATTGGCTACATCGTCTAAACACCACAAGCCTTTAGAACCTTCTCGAAATTCACGTAGGATCTGTCAGTCTTATAGCATCTTAAAGCCTTAACAATCGCCTTCTTGTCGCACGAACCCACCTTTTCAGCTACCAAATCAGCCACTATGCCTCCGACAAACAGAAACTGACAAACCGAGGTAACATTGGAGGGCCTACGTTCTAGACTGGCTGTCTCGAAATCCACGATGAAAGGCTCGCCCTTCCTGTCAACAATAATGTGCTTTGGGGCGTGACTTAATTCCCCATGATCCAGCCCAGAAGCATCGAGCCTGAAACACTGCTCAAGAATCCCGCGCAAAACGGCTTTGACTTTCGCCTTGGCGGGATTCTTGTCCAGCCATGCGGGAAGCAAATCACCGTCGACGTACTCCATCAGAAGAGAGTTCCTACTCACGTCAATCAGCCTCGGACCCACGCGCACCGCGTTTGCTTTTTCCAGCAGCCTTGCCTCTCTCTGCATCTTTGAACGGTCCGCATCCACCCTTCGAATCTTCAGCGCAACCTTCTCCCTTCCCCGACAAGCCAAGACCACTAAGCCCACACAGCCCTTGCCCAGAACGGGTACACCGAACACCTGTTTCTCACCCCTAAACTCCAAAGAAGAAACAAGGAGACCTCGCAGTTCCGCAAGTCTCTTCTCGATTTCCCTGTGGCTAGGCTGGGGATAACATATTATCGAAGCGTATGGTTCTTCTCGCAGTTTCTCCAAAGCTATTATCAGCGACTCTGGCGAACCACAATTCCTCGGGCGGCCCATGTTTGCATCTCAGAGAAGTCTGATGTTGCAGGTTTAATAGGCTATCCAAACACAACCTCAACACTGGAGCCATCGGAAGGAAAAGCCCCTTGAAGATTCATCTCGACGCCAGTTGTCCACTGGATTTGGATGCTACTCTCTGTTGCGGTCAGGCCTTCAGATGGAACAAGAAAGATGAATGGTGGTTCGGCATAGTCGGGGACACTGCCCTGAAAATCCGCCAACTGGACGATGAACTTGAGTTCGAAAACGCAGAACCCGAATTCGTTCATGGATACTTGAGCTTAGACGATGACTTGGAGCGGATCTTTGCGCAGATCGGCAAAGACGAGCATGTGAAGAACGCTATCAGGGAATTCGCTGGGCTCCGAATTCTTCGCCAAGACCCTTGGGAATGCCTAGTCTCCTACATCTGCGCAACATACAAAAACATTCCAGCAATAAAGCAGATGCTCAACAATCTTGCCCGAAAGTTCGGCGAAAAAAACTTTCTCGGCAACGAGACTTTCTACGGCTTTCCAAACCCGGAAAAACTTGCAGAAGCAGCTCTTAAAGACTTGAAGAAATGCGGCTTAGGCTACCGGGCTAAGTACTTGTACGAAACGGCAAGAAGAGTCTGTGAGGGTGGCTTCGATTTTGAGCGTTTAAAGAAAGAGCCTTATGAGAGAGCTAAGGAGGAGTTGTTGTGTTTTCCCGGAGTGGGGTTGAAGGTTGCGGATTGTGTCTTGCTTTTCTCTCTTGGGAAGCTTGAGGCTTTCCCAGTGGACGTGTGGATAAAGCGCATTACTATGAAGTATTACCCGAACCACTTTTCAGAGGATTTCGTCAGAAGGGTTTCAGACAAGAGGTCGCCCAGCGGTTCGGAGTACAGGAAGATGAACGAGTTCGGAAGACGCTATTTCGGTGAATACGCAGGCTATGCTCAGGAATACTTGTATCATTACGAGCGTCTGGATCAAAGGTCACGTTGCGAGTCTAGCCAGTGATGGGTCGCTCGCTTCTGTCTTAGCCTTCTGAAAAGCAAGATAATAAGCAACGTTTCAGCTTGGGAATACAACTCAACAGGCTGATTCTTCTTGTAGTGCGGAAAACGTTTAAATTAAGTCCGAAATAGCATATTAAAGGGCTTACATGCGGGCCCGTAGCTCAGCCCGGTTAGAGCGCCAGGCTCATAAATGCTCAAAACATTGAGAGACCTGTTGGTCGGGTGTTCAAATCGCCCCGGGCCCACATCAACCTATCTTCTTTTGGCCACTTTGACACCGACTTCGAAAGCCTGATTCATCATTTTCTCGTCCTTTTTCACGCCGCCCAGTTCGTTGTCGTCGTGGGTGTACAGAATTGTTTCGAACGGTTCGATGTTTGCCCAGTTGAAGAAACCCTTCAATGTGGTCTGAACCGTTTCGAATTTCTGGTCTGAACCTGAAACAGCTATGAAAACGCCGTTCTTGCGTTTCTTTACTCTTCGCTCAAATCCTGCAGTTCCGTCAGGCCGCTCCACATAGGGCATGAGGCAGTTGCATCGATCTATCATCAGCTTAGTTTGTGCACTAACGGTGTCAAAGTATACCGGTGAACCTAGAACTATCACATCGCAGAAATCCAAAGCATCGTAGACTTCCTTCATGTCATCATCGAACAGGCAATGCTGCGGACAAGGATCGATTCCGCAGCTTTGGCAGGGTCTTATCTTCATGTCGTTGAGGTATAGCTTGCTTGTTTCTGCTCCTTGGCTGGTTGCGCCCTTCAACACTTGAGACACTAGCAAGTCAACGTTTCCGTCCTTCTTAGGACTGCCAACAATCCCGCAGACTTTCATAACAGCCACTTCAGGCAGGTGTTTGTATTGTCAGCCTAACGAATTAGGTTCACTACGCTTTCAGTTTTGCAGCTAAGCTCGCAACCTTCTTACCAAGCCTTTCGCAGGATTCGATATCCTCTTTCCCAGATTTGCCAACGGCGGCTGCCCCGTAGTGTTTGTCGTCTGCTCTGCCTTGAACGATCATGCCGTGAACCAGCATAGCTTGCACGATCGAAAGAAGCGTCGTCTCTGCGCCGGAGGCTGTTCCGCCTGAACTCGTGAAGGCTGCACCAACTTTTCCTTCTAGTTTCCCGTGAATCTTCACTGATTCATCGATGAATGCCTTGAGCTTGGCCGACATCAGCCCATAGTAGGTTGGTGAACCCATTATGATTCCATCAGCAGCAAGCAGATCTTCAAGACTGGCTTTGTCGATCTTCTTTACCTCTGGTGTTGCGCCTTTCACCTGTTTTGCGCCTTCAGCAACTGCAAACGCCATCTTCTCAGTGTTCCCGCTTCTGGAATCATAAACAATCAAAATCTTCACCAATTCATCTCACACTCATGATTCACATGTTGCAGATGTCACGTATTTTAGTCTTCGCCGCCCGAATGATGAGTCTGTGCGCCGATCGACAGATAGAAGATTTTTCCATAAGTTATAAGTGTTGTCGAATACGTCTAAGAAGAAGGTAATGAGGAGAATGGCTTCCTCACTCAATGGGGGAGAAAGGAGAGATTGGGAGGAAAATATTACTGGCCATTCCCCTCATTCACTGGGACAATCATACTGTATCTTGCTTTTAAGCTTTTGTTCTGCAGCCGCTTATTGAATTCAGAAAACAATATGTGTTTTTGAGGTCTTTCCTTGTCGTATATCGAATTTACTCTCCGAATCCAAGACTTAGCCTGGAAATTCTCGTCGTTGGTTTGGTATTTGTCGTCTGCTCCGGTTTTCTTGGCCAAAATGGATTTTCTGGCGTATTGCGCGCCTCTAGGATTTAAGCTTTTGCGTCATCTGAAGCCCCGGTTTTTTGCGATTTGGCAACAATATTGAACGGAGTCCTCAATTATTAAAAAGAACCCGTGTGCATAGCTGGTTGTCCTAAATCGACAAGTTAAACCTGTTGTACCATATCGGTTGAACTCTTCTAGCGTTCGTTTTCCAAAGCGTAGAATCCATCGGTAAGCTTTTCGCTCTTGCGCTTCTGGACTGAAACGGTATCTTCGATTCGTATGCCGCCGAAGTCAATAAGATAAATACCCGGTTCGTTCGTCACCACGTTTCCGACGGCTAGTCTTTCCTTGCTTGATGGGTTCAGCGCAGGCGCTTCGTGAACTTCCAAACCCACACCATGCCCCAGACCGTGAACGAAGTACTCGCCGTAGCCGGCATTTTCCATCACTTTCCGAGCTGCGGTGTCAACGTCTTTTGTCTTTGCCCCGGGTCTTATAGCCTCGAGAGCCTTCTCATGAGCAGTCTTGACGATTTCATACAGTTTGCTCTGTTTGGTTGAAGGCTTGCCGGCGGTGAAAGTTCTTGTCATGTCGGAGCAATAATGGTTGTAGGTTGCTCCTATGTCGACAACCACTAGGTCGCCTGCTCGGATTGCTTTTTCGGTGCATCCTCCATGTGGAAACGCTGACTTGGCTCCTGAAGCCACAGATGTTTCAAACGCTGTTCCCCAGGAGCCTCTTCTCCGCATTGCGTACTCTATCTCGGCGGCAACCTCGATCTCTTTCAAGCCAGATCTTATGGTTTCTGAGGCCGCTTTCATTCCGGCTTTGGTCAGTTCGGCAGCCTTTCGCATTAGGTCAAGCTCGTGTTCATCTTTGACTTGGCGAAGTTCTGAAACAAGGTTACCCTGCATCTTCAGCCTCGCTTTGCCTCCCAAGCTTTTGGCAAGACTGCGGTAGCTTTCAACACTCAAAGCATCTAAAGCAAGATTCTTGATATGACAGGTTTTTGCCTGCCCGGCGATTTTCTCCATTAGGTTTTCGCCGCGCTTCACCTGCTCAACCTTGAAACCTTTTCCATCAACCTTCGCTTGCTCGTAGTTTACTCCATAAACGTACACGGTGTTTTCGCCTTTCTTGGGGACTAGGAGACAGGTTGCTCCTAGAACGCCGGAAAGGTAGAACAGGTTCATGCCGTTTGTGATTAGGAAGCCGTCGTGGCTCTTCTTCTCGAAAGCTTTCTGTTTTAAGGCTTCTATTCGGTTCAAAGCTTGCACCTTGTCGGTGACTGTTAACCTTCATGGTTTAAATGCTTTTTCACGCTTCGGCGGGGGTTCTCGGGGTTTTCGTGGTGATGGAAATGTTTAATTGTGGATTGTTGCATTGTCTTGTGGCTCGTGACTTTCGTTGAAGGATTTCGTTGAAACCAGAAACCTCGTCAGGACGTTCGGGAAGAAGAAAGAGGCAGTGAAGGCTCTGGACGGCGTTTCAGTTTCTATCGACGAAGGCGAAATATTCGGGCTCCTAGGACCGAATGGCGCTGGCAAAACCACGCTGATAAAGGTGTTGACGACGCTTCTGCTTCCCACGAAGGGTGAAGCCTACGTTGGGGGCTACAACGTGGTTAAGGAGCCTAACAAGGTTAGGAAAATCATTAACTTGGTTTCTGGCGGCGAGACGCCGGGTTATGGGATTCTCACGGTCAAGGAGAATCTGTGGTTCTTCTCTCAGCTTTATGGGCTGCCTTCCTCTGTCGCGAAAGAAAAAAGTAAGCAGCTGATGACTGATCTGGATTTTGAGAAATACGCGAACACCCGTATGGCTAAGCTGTCAACTGGATACAAGCAGAGAATGAGCCTTGCCAGAGGTTTACTGAATGATCCGAAGATACTGTTCCTAGATGAACCAACCCTCGGACTGGATGTGCTGACAGCGAAGAGGCTGAGAACCTATGTCATCAATTGGGCGAAACGAGACAAGAAAGGAACAGTGCTCTTGACCACGCACTACATGGCAGAGGCTGACGAGATGTGTGACAGGGTGGCCATAATAAGCGATGGAAGAATCTTGGCTTGCGACAGTCCGCAGACGCTTAAACAGAATCTTCTGGAAACGCCGATTGCGAAGATCGAGGTTTCTTCAGTTCAAGCTGACTTTGGGTTCATAGGGAACATGCAGGGCGTTGTAGGTTTTTCAGAGGTTCGCAACATCCAGACAGGTGTGACGACTCTGAAAGTCATGGTTCGCGATGAAAAAGTGTTCTCAGAAATCGAGACACGACTGAACGCGGAAAAGCTGAAAGTGTTGTCCGTGAACGAGACGGAACCGACACTCGAGGACGTTTATATTAGGCTTGTCGGAAAAGGCTTCGCGGAAGTCGAGGAAAAGACCGATGCTTGAACAACTAGGCCTGAATCTTAGGGCAGTGTACGCGAGGCTTTGGGTCAGGATCAAAGGCGGCAACCGAGAGCCTGAATGGCTCGTTGCAGAGATGATTATTCCGATTTTTACGTTAAGCACTTATGTTTATCTGTACAGGATGGTGGGAGCACCAGAGTATGCGGGGTTCGTTATCATTGGCGGAACCATGCTGGCTTTCTGGTCGAACATATTGTGGAATATGTCTGCCCAGTTCTATTGGGAGAAAGAAACTGGCACCTTAGAGGTCTATTTCATTGCGCCTATTTCGAGAATGGCGATTCTTCTTGGAATGGCCTTGGGTGGAATCGTGAACACAACATTAAGGGCTGTGGCTATTCTAGTTGCTGGAACACTGATTTTCCAAGTTCCTCTAGTGCTGAATGAACCACTCACTGCGCTGGGACTGTTCTTTCTGACCATTATCGCGCTTTATGCCTTGGGTATGATGTTCGCTTCGCTGTTCATGTTGTACGGTAGGGAAGCTTGGCATACCGCGAATCTTTTGCAGGAGCCTGTTCAGTTCCTGTCTGGAACGTATTTCCCTGTAAGTAAGTTGCCTTCGATGGTTCAGCTTTTCGCCTCTTTGATTCCTTTAACGGTTGGATTGGACGGCATCAGAAGAGTCGTTATCTTGGGTGAGGGCATTGCGGGTGTTTGGCCGAATGTTGTTGCCCTAGTGATTTTCATACTGATTCTGCTGCCCTTGGCCAAGCTTTCCTTGAGTTTCATGGAGAATCTGGGCAAGAAAGAAGGGAGGCTAACATTGAGATGGCAGTAGGCACGATTCTGCGAGCGATGAAACAAGCCGTTTGGCTGGGTTGGAAAGTTGAGACCAATTGGGCTGACCCACTAGTGTTTGCCATCTACTACTTGATACGTCCAGTGGCAGGGCTGCTTATCGTAGGTTTTATGTTTCTGATCGGCAGCGGTGTCACTGGAACGATCGATCCTGGGCTTTTTGCGTTCATGTTTGTCGGAAACAGTTTCTTCCTTTACGCGGTTCAAATAATGATGACGATGAGCATGTTGATACACGAAGATCGGTCGCACTATGAGGTGCTGAAACACATCTACCTGTCTCCGGGTTCGTTGTGGTGGTACATTCTGGGAAGATCTTTGAACGGTGTGATGAACGCTTCGATCTCTCTTCTTCTCACGTTAGGCTTGGGCGTGCTGATCTTTCAGGGCTTGTTAGGAGTGCAGATTCCAATAAACTGGTCAGGGATTGACTTTCCAGTGCTAGCGTTGAGTCTGGTCATGGGGTTGGTTTGCTTCATTGCTCTTGGGTTTGTCCTTTGTGCGATAAACATCATGACGTCAAGGGTTCAGTTCATGCTGTCTGAATACGTTACAGGTATCCTCTACCTCTTCGGTGGAGTCGTGTTCATGCCTCAGTTTCTTCCATCATGGGGGCAAGCAGTTTCGAACGTGCTGCCTGTCACGTATTTCCTTAGAAGCGTAAGATTCTCGATATTGCATGAAACAGACGTTGCCTTACAGACGGACCTGTTGTATCTGGCTTTGACCACGATTGCAACCATTGTCGTTGGGATAGGCTTTTTCAAGCTCGCCATGTACAGAGCCAGAAAGCTAGGACTGCTTGACAGGAAGGAAGAGTACTAGCCGCCGCTCACAACGGACATGATGATTACGTTGTCGCCTTGTTTGAGTTTGGTTTTGACGCCTTCCAGCTGGTTGAGCAGGCAACCGTTCACGGTGGCCATGAAGTTGGCTTTCACGTCGGTCCCTCCCTTTTCATAGACAGCCTTCTTGAAAGGTTCGCCATACTCATTCGACAGTTCTACCAGTAGATCGGCGACTGAGGCGCCTTCTTGGATTTCGATTTGTTCTTCTCGCTTGTCGTTCAGAATGTTCTTGACGTGCCCGAGGTACGCAACCTTGACCTTCAATCCGAACACCAGTGTCTCTATACTATTTCAGAGTCAAGATTGTTATATACCCGTTTCATCTCTTCCGACTGAATGTGAAAAGAAGGATTCCCAAGATCGACTATTCTCGGATAGCGAAGTACTGTAGTAGAGTGAGAGATGATACTTTTAGTAGTAAATCAGTCCAGAGTCCATTGCTGGGTTTTTCAATCTGCTTAAAAGAACAACAATCGTGAAAACATTGTTGTTGTTCTTCTTCCTATTGGTCTCATATGCTTTTAGGATTTCCGGCCGTAGCTTAGAAGCAGTGGCCATTAGATGCATCAAGTCCACTATTAGCAAGAAGCACAGATCATCTGAGACAGAAGAATAGTCACTTAGCGCCAAAATCCAATAACATGAAGCTGTGGAAGACAAATGCCATCTCATAAGCGCAAATGACGAAGCGAATCACGGATCTGTTGTGCAGAGTCCCTGATTTGCACGCGACGCAAGGAGGAGTATTCTCCCGATGCCCCCTCAAAAAGTTGGCTCCATGCAGCTTCTGATATACCCACCGAAGTAGAGGGTAATCTTTCAGATAAGTGCTGTTCTCCGTGTCGTCTGCCAGCGCGCGCTAAGGATTTTTGCGCGGCGAAATGCTAAATACCGTCGATCAAGTTGTAGTGCGAGAGTGATATACGTGCCTGACGAGTCAATTCCAGAACGTTGGGTGAAGCTTCAAGATGCTCCTCCTATACCGAATCTGAGATTTCGACATTTTAAAGGCGAATCCGATTACCCGCTTATGGTAGCTGTTACTGAAGGAATGAAAGAAGCAGATCAGTTGGAGTTGACGATTTCTGTTGAGGACATCGCACGCGAGTTCAGACATCTAGAACACTGTGATCCATACC
>JBGOYR010000017.1:0-11456 GCA_041479765.1 Bathyarchaeia archaeon
AAAGGGCGACACTGCTACCATAGGACAGTTGGCAGAAGAAGACACACTTAGCCTTCACGCCATCACAATGACGGGCAAGTCGCACATGGTCCTTTGGGAACCAGACACCGTCCGGATCATAAAAGAGGTCATTGGAATGAGGAACGAGGGCATCCCCGCATGGTATTCAATGGACACAGGTCCCTCAGTCTTCATCAACACATACAGGAAGAACTCACAAGAAGTTGCAGAGCGCCTTCACGAAGCAGGCTTCAAGAACGCAATAGTCAGTGATGTCGGCATGAAAGCAATCCTGACAAGCAACCACCTTTTTTGAGACTCTCCGTGACACATTGAATCCCCGAGCCTCAAAAGATAGTAGAAGAAAAGGAAATGTCTAATGGAAAGGCTTTTGAACGGAGCGGGTGATGTTGGTACAGGCAATCAACAGAGGTAGCGTTTGATGGATTTGGAAAAAGGGTTCTTGGGCGGTTTCTTGGTCTTGGGAATGGTGCTTTTTGTGGTTGGGTTCTTGACTGGGATGTTGGCGATTGCGATAATACCTATGAAAGCAGACTCTGTGATGGTGGAGTTTATGCTCTTCATACTCGGTCTCGTAACCGGAATGGTAACGATTGCCTTGGCGTTGGTTGTGGTCAAGTTAAGCAGGCTTCAAAAACCTTCATGACTTGATTCCAGAACCCATTGTGTCCAATTCCAATCAAGAAGAAGAGATTAGTCACGCAGCAATACATCTAGTGACCGCTCATGAGTTGTGAACCTAGCCGGAATGGTCTGGAGTCTTGCCAGTCAGCTTCTTAGCGATCTCTAAGACAGCAACAGTTATGGCCCATCCGCAGATTATCATCAACGTTCCGGGGAAAGCAACTAACGCGAAATTCAGCATGTACACTTCGAAAATGAAGAACGAGGCCGTCATGATTAGTGCCGTCAGGATCGCAGTTTTTCTGCCGTATCTTTTGAGCGTTTGTATCGTCAGCAGGCCTGCAAAGAAGAAGTCGCCTAAGCCAAGTGACATGTAGAGCCTGTGTCCTTCAAGAAAGAGTGCTGGCAGGGTTGGCAACGAAACAAGTACTGGAAGTCTTAGTGTTGTCACACTTTGTGCGGCGGAAACCATTGTCTTCGTGAACAAGACCAGAACAATGTCCATGACTGTAAGTAACCCCGCGAAGATCAGCGTCGTCTTCCACTTGAAAAGAGTACTCAAGTAGAGAATGATTAGGACAGCAAAGACTAGGGCGTACGAGTTCAGCAGGTACGGGAACCATATTGGCGTTCTACTGAAGAACGCGTACAGACCCACGAACATGGCAGGCGGCAAAACTGCCACGTACCACCTTTCTCCTGATCTTGTTCCAGATGCTTCACGGAATATCGCGGCAAGCGCGAACACCGCGAGACTGCTAAACACCAATGCTCCATACAAAGCATTGTCGAGCGCACGGAATACCGTTATGCTGGTTACTACGGCAACGATGCTGATGGCCATGATCGCGCTCAAGAAAAGCACAACTCGCTCTCCTCGTGTATCAGAGAATAGGTATCCAAACATGAAAAGCAGCATCGAGTAGGAAAACAGGAATACAACCATGATTGCGAATTGTGGAACAAGCACAATCAAAGAGACCGTCACCGATATTGATGCAACGAGCAGTATCGTGTCACGGACACGGAATTCCTTCTCCTCCAGAACCTGTTTCAGCTTTCCTTCAGCTCTCTTCTGCAAAATCATAGCTACAACAGCGACAACAAAAAGCGTTAAGGGCATTATGACGTCGAAATCCATACCCACAAAGTGGCGAAACAAACATTTAATTCTTTATCCTCAAAAACTAAAGGATTGAAATGGAACAGAGAGATGAAATATCCGAATTCATCAGCCGACTTTCAAGATCGGAGACAAGTGTTCAGGATTGCCAAAGAGGCGATCAGTGCTTCTTCAGTTCGCACGGTTTCCGTTCCCTGTACAGGAAACGTGTTGATAACAAAATCCACGACCCTGTTCAAGTCCAAGCCTTCCTTCTTGGCTATGTCGTATAGTCCTTGAGAAGGTGCCCCGAACGCAACTAGAATGTTTGTCGCTTTTTCCCATTTCTGAGCCAACTCTTCCGCAACATTGTTGAACGGAGCACCAAGCTTGGAAGTGGCGATAGTCAGGTCGAAGCTTCTGTTTCTTAGGAGCTTCCCAAAGGATTGCGTCTCAATGTTGACCGAATAACCCCAGTATCCAGGTGCTTCATCACGGTCTACAAGGTCAATCTCAACACGTTTGCCTATTTCGGCAATTCTGACCGTGACCCGCTTGTCCATAGGCTCTTGTACGTTCAAAAGCAAAGCAGGTTGTTCCACGCCTATGTCTATGAGCGTGCCTTCTTTTGTCATGGAAACGGTTGCACCTTCGCGGTATTCACCGATCTGCAAATTCTTTGCTCTACGGTTCAGAGGATGATGCGGGGTTCGCAACGGTGGAAGAATGCCTGCGAACTGAAGATCTGGTTTGATTTTGAAAAGTCTTTTGCGCAGATACTGAGGCGTTTCCATGTAGGCAAGAAGGGTGGCAATCAAATCCATTTCTGCTGTCTGGCTGGTTCTTGGATTATCTGGGTAGATTATGATTTCGTTGGCTTTGAAGATGGCGGCTGCTCTACCGATCAAACCCATCTTTGAGGTTTTCTCGCGTAAGTGTGGGGTGTCTGAAACGACGGAGGCTGGAATGGCTATAGATGTTTTTTTCTTGCCCAAACTGTTCTCTCCGTCTTGATTCATTCTTGTGTTTATTTGGCATTGCTGTTATAGACCTTCTGCTTAAAAGCTGAAACCGCCATACCTAACGACATCCAAGGAGTGAACACGCTTGCCAAAGGCGGCTATTCTAGATAGCATTGATCAAATCAAGCGGATTGACAAGAATGACATGCTCTCTTTCTGCGTTGATGCGCCAAAGCACTATAGCATGGCAGCAAAGCTTGCGGAGAAGCTTTCAATTAGCTATCCAAAGCCGCGAACCATCATCATGGCGGGCATGGGTGGCTCAGCCATTGGCGGTGAGCTTCTGAAAGACTGGTCAAGAGACAGACTAGACGTTCCCGTGGAGGTTTGTAGAGAGTACTCTCTTCCCGCCTACGCGGACAAGAACGCGTTGGTAATCATAGTAAGCTATTCAGGAGAGACCGAGGAATCTTTAAGCGTTTTTCTCGACGCCCTCAAACGGAAATGCATGATCGTTTGCATAAGTTCAGGTGGGAAACTGCATGATTTCGCCGAGAAACTTAACGTGCCGCACCTGTGCGTTCCTTCAGGAATGGCTCCACGTGCTACCCTTCCATACCTGTTCATGCCAATGCCTATACTCTTGAAGAAACTTGGTCTAGTTTCGGAAGTTTCCTCTGAGGTTTCTGAAACAACTAGAATCCTTAAGCAGATGAGCGATGCCAACTCGCCTCGAAAACCGCTCAAAGACAACTTTTCCAAAGCATTAGCCTCAAACATCTGTGGAACGGTTCCGGTCGTTTACGGTTTTGGGTTTTATCGTGCTGTAGCTCAGCGTTTCAAGACGCAGTTTAATGAGAACAGTAAGGTTCCCGCGAAGTGGGAGTATTTTCCAGAGCTTAATCACAACGAGGTTGTCGGGTGGGAAGCCGCGAATGAGCTTGCGAAATGCTTCTCAGTCATCTTGATTCGAGACGAAGATGAGCCAGAACCGATAAAACAGAGGATTGAAGCCACAAAAGAGCTGATGCGCAAACAATCACTGCATGTCTTTGAGGTTCATGCATCCGGCAAGAACAGCTTGGCAAAAATGTGCTCCGTTGTATGCCTAGGAGATTTCACAAGTGTGTACTTGGCGGTGTTGCGAGGAATAGACCCGACGCCTGTAAAGACAATAAGTGTGTTGAAAGAGAAGATAAGGCGAAGTGGCGTGAAAGACAAGGTTGTCCGTGAATTGGAGAAGATGACGGCAAAGTAGGCAAGATGCTCTATTCTGTTTCTGCGATAAAGTCGGCAAACATCTTTTCGGCCGTCTCAAGCGGAACGTGCTGAGGTGGATGCTTGAATGCGTAAGCACATATTGGCAGTATTGCGCCTTTCTGTTTTCTGTCTTGAGCAATTCTGACGGCTCTTATCACGTCGAACAAAACTGAACCAGCATTTGGTGCGTCAACCGTGGACAGCTTCAGGTCTATTTGCATAGGTACCTTGCCGAAGTATATTCCTCTGATCCAGAAGTAGCTGTCGCGGCGGTTCTGTAGGAAATCCACGTAGTCCGTTGAACCAGCTACGACCGAAGCTGGATAGGGTAATGCAGATTCAACTGATTCCGTTTTCACAATACGCTTGACCTCCTTAGTTCGGTCCAGCGTATCTAGAGATTCCGTCCCACCGCCAACGTCAAGCTGATAAGTCTCAGTTATGCGCACCCCGTGCATCGAAAGCAACTGCAACAATGTTTTGTGTAGTGTCGTCGCGCCAACTTGGTCGATGAGGTCGTCGCCAACGAGCGGCAATTCTGCTTCTTCGAAACGTTTCGCCCATACGGCGTCGCTGGCGATGAAGTTGGGCGTGGTATTCACAAAACTGCAACCCGCAACCAAAGCCTGTTCCGCATAGTACTGGGAGGCTTTTACGGCTCCGCTCGGAAGCAGGTTGATCACGATTTCCGCTTCGCTTTCCTTCAAAGCTCGAGCAACATTCACTTCTGGCATTGTGCTTACCTGCACAACACGTTTCGTGTATTCGCCTAAGCCGTCGAGAACTGGTCCTTTGTGTACAACTATGTTTTGCTGCGGGACGTCAGCTAGCTTTGGAGCATTGTTTGGCTGCGCCAAAATGGCTTCTGAAAGGTCTTTGCCGACTTTTCTGCTATCAATGTCAAAAGCCGCCACGATTTCCACGTCTTTTGAATGAAAGCCTCCCAAAAGGATGTTGCGCAACCCGATGCACTCTTGACTTTCGCTGCAATTTCCGTAATATTGTATGCCCTGAATAAGGGCTGAAGCGCAATTCCCAACGCCAACCAGGGCTACTCTTATCTTAGGCAAATCGTCACACCTTGTTTTCATTCCTTATCTTGCAGTCTTCTTATAAAAGACTACGTTACTGCACTAGCCGAATGACGAAAAGAGCATAGTCACACTGCCAGCTTCTCAATCGGCACATATTCCTCGTTCACATCTGCCCTCTGAAGCGCCTCTCGCCACAGCTCCAGTCCTTTTTTTGTTCTCCATTTTTCTGGAGCTGGCAGGGTCAAGATTGCCAGTTTGTCGCCCGTCTCTATTTTTTCCGCCGTTATGCAAGTTCCCTTTTCCGGATGCACAGGTGTAATGATGTCAGGCGCAATAGCCGCAAGTTTTCCGTCTCTGTAGGCAACGAGTACCTCGTTCTTGGCCTTGAGCTCAAGCATGCTTCCGGCGTGTTCGTGAGCACCTTGGAGTTTCATATTGATGAATGTGAAACCTGCTTCGGTCTGCCGGTCAATGTTCTGTGCGGTTCCTTCGAAAAGCTTGAAGCCTCCTGTTTCCTTCAGGACGGCCTTTATGGGCTCAACAGCCTTCCTTAAGATCTTTCCCACACGCATGGATCGAGAAAGACTAAGCTGGATAGGTGAGGTTTTGACTTGGGCACCTGTCAGGATCCTTCTTGCCGTATAGGCGCTGTGATTCCATTCTGCAGCTAGAACACGGGCAATCCTTTCCGCCGCCTTCGCGTTCTCAGTTTCCTTGACCACAACCACGTTTTGCCCATGAACGTCGGCAACAACCATCGGTGCTAACGGGATTCCGTCAATCGTGTAGACTTTCAAGTGAACCTCAGGAACAGATCTACCCGCTCCATCGCCATCTACCACGGGAATGCCGCGTCTTGCGGCAACATCAACTGCAGCTAGCGTGTTGAAGCCGCCTAGCTCCACAGGAATAGTGGCGAAGGCGGAAAAACCAGCATACTCCTCTAGATTCCGCAGTGTTTTCACGGCTGCGTTTGAATCATACTCAATTGTGGTCGTGGCGCCGACGCATGCAAAATTCACGGCTCTTGCGTCATCGGGAACCTCTGAAGGCGATGCAAGCTTGACGATGAATCCTTCTTGGACTAGTTTGTCGGTGATCTGGTAGCCTCCTTGAGGGTCGCCTCCGCCTCCAGCGGAAAAGATTGCGGCGCCGTCGACCAAGTCCAGCAAGTCTTGGTAGGTTAGAGTTTTCAAATCAGCCCTCCGTTGCCGCTGTTTTGAAGATTTATTATTAAGGGAGGCTTTAAGTCTTCTAGAATTCAGTATGCGGGAAGGTTCAGGAAAATGACTGAAGAAACGAAAAACCCTGACAAATTCACTGCAATCAACGAGCTGGCACGCCGCAGAGGTTTCTACTGGCAGTCCTACGAAATATACGGCGGTGTCAGCGGTTTCGCGACATACGGCTCTCTGGGTGCCAGATTGAAGCAGAATATCGAGAGGAAGCTTCGCGAAATGTTCGTTAATAGGCTTGGAATCTTGGAGATCGAGTCGCCTGTGATTACACCTGAGAAGGTTTTCGAGGCCTCAGGTCACATTGAGCATTTCAAGGAGCCCATGGTTGGATGCGTGAAGTGCAAGAAGAGGTTCCGCGCTGATCACCTGCTGCGAGAATGCCTAAACATGAGCGAGGCTGAATGCGAAAAACTGAGCTTGGCTGAATTGAAAGAGACAATTGAAAAGCAGAAGATCTGTTGCTCCGAGTGCGGAGGCACGCTCGACGAGCCTAAACATTTCCTAACAATGTTCAAGACCACTATAGGCCCATATTCTGAAGCGGTAGGCTATGGCAGACCTGAAGCCGCCCAAGGCATTTTCGTTGAATTCAAACGACTCTACGAGATGGCGAGGTCGAAACTCCCCTTTGGGGCCTTACAGATAGGCCATGCTTTGAGGAACGAGATTTCGCCTAGACAAGGCTTATTGCGGTTGAGAGAGTTCACTATCGTGGATTTGGAGTTCTTCTTTGACCCGGAAGAGCCAGACTGCTACTTGCTGAAAGAGGTTGAGAACGAAACGCTTAGGCTTCTTCTAGCTGAAACCAAACTGAAGGGCTCGGAGGAATTGACCGAAGTCACAGTAAAAGAGGCTTTGAAGAGAGGCTACATAAAATCTGAATGGCAGGCGACTTTCATGGTTTTCGCCAAGAAGCTGTTGGTAGACTTAGGCGTGCCTGCTGACAGACAGCGTTTCATCGAGAAGCTTCCATGGGAAAGGGCACACTACTCACTACAAAGCTTCGATCAGGAGGTTCTCGTTGAGCGTTGGGGTTGGGTCGAAGTGTCCGGGCATGCCTACCGAACGGATTACGACTTGAAGGGACATACTGAATTCAGCGGCGAAGACATGAATGTTTTCAAAGAGTACGAAAAACCTGTTGAAAAAGAGCAGTTTGCGATAAAACCCATCATGGCTAATCTGGGTCCAGTTTTCAAGAACGAAGCTGCAAAGGTTGCAGAGCTGCTTTCAAAAGTAGATCCAATAGAGGTTGAGAAATCCATGAAGAAAGACGGCTGCTACATGCTTGGGAAATACAAGATCCTGCCGGAGCATGTGGACATTAAATGTCAGAAAACCGTAGAACGTGGAAGACGGTTCATTCCACATGTTGTCGAACCTAGTTTCGGCTCGGACCGACTTCTCTATGTGGCGTTCGAATACGCTTACCGTATTAAGGAAGATAGAAACGTGTTGAGCTTTCCGAGAGAAATTGCGCCTTTGCAGGTAGGTGTTTATCCGCTTGTGAGCAAGGATGGGTTGCCGGAGAAGGCAATGGAAGTGCATAAGATGCTGCTGGATGAAGGTTTTCTGTCGGGATTTGATGAGGCTGGGTCGATTGGCAGGCGATATGCTCGCGCTGACGAAATCGGTGTGGCGTTAGGCATTACGGTTGACTACGACACTTTCAACGATAACACGGTTACGATTCGTGATCGCGATTCGTGGAAACAGGTTAGGGCCAAGGTTGAAGCCTTGCCTGAGCTTTTGCGCAGGTATTTCCGCGGAAAAATCGATTTCGAGGATTTGGGCAGTCCGATTTGAAACCAGAGTTGTCGTTACCTTTTTTAATACTTCAGCACATATAATGGCGGAAATAGTGTTGCATTCTTGCGGGTGGGAGAAGGCATGGTACTTCCAGCAGAAACTGAGGAACGAGTGAAACGGCGTGCGCTGAGCGTTTGCCAAGATCACTTACGTAAGGCGCTGGACTTGGCTCGGAAGGTTCCTCAGATGATTGACTTCTTCATCCGTAACGACAAGGAACATGGAAGACAGCTTTTCAACGAGATCAGGACCGGCGAAGACGAAGTCGACACTGCCAGACGGATGGTGTCACAGGAACTAGCTGAAATAGGAGCCATCCTGCTCAGCAGAGAAGACTTCCTAAGATTCACCAATTTGACAAGCGAAATCGCAGATTTTTCCGAAGGAATAGCTTTCCGTCTTCTCCAAATCATGGAGCATAACTGGAACGTGCCTATGGACATAAAGAAGGACTTGCTGAAGCTTTCGGAGACTGTTCTGGAGACCGTGCTCAAGCTCCGGGAAACCATGATGGTTCTCAATTATGGCTCGGCAAAGACTATGGAAAAGGCCAGAGAAGTTGAGGTTGCAGAGCGCGCGGTTGATGAAATCTACCGTGAAATAGAAATTAAAATCATCAGCAGCAAGCTTGAGCTTCCCGCACTGGTTCTTCTGCGAGATGTTTCGCGACTTTTGGAAGATTCTGCAGACAAGGCGGAGGATGCAGCAGACGCAATACGCATTCTTTCCTTCATGATGTAAAAGGCGACAACCCTGATGCCCAAAGCCGCCAAGGTGGAACTCATCGAAAACTTCCTAGTAGTGTGGGACACGGCTTCGGGCTCAGAGCTTTACAGAATGGGTTATTACGGAAAACCTCTAGGCATCGCCAAACCAAAGACACCAGAGTTCAAAGTGCCTCTGATCTTGGACCTGATGGAAGGACTATACCTAGCTGAAAAAGGAACGATAGTCGTCTACGAAGGCAAGAACATGAAAGTCAACCTCAAGAAACTCCGCCAGAAAACCAAGCAACTCTATGAGGAATTCGATGACAAATACGCTGTCTACCGCGACCTACGCGAAAGCGGTCTGATCGTCACGCCGGGGATAAAATTCGGTTGCGATTTTGCAGTTTACAAGCAAGGCCCGGGCGTGGAGCATGCGCCCTACATGGTGTCTGTGAAGCGAGCCAAGGCCGAGTTGACGGCGACTGAGATTGTCAAGGCTGGAAGACTTGCCACGACTGTGAGGAAACGATTCATTATTGCAGTGCCGGACTTGGAGAAAGGGAACGCAAACTATCTGATATTCAAGTGGTTCAGGGCTTAAATACTCATTATCGCACAAAATGCTCCATGACCCTCAAAGCATCTTCGCGCGCGGAAAGGTTCTTCTAGGCCTTCTAGGTATTGTTTCGCCGAAACTGTCTTCTTTCTGATTTCGTGTAAATCGATTTTCATTCTCAACTTGGCATCAATGTTTGATTGGCGAATACTCCTCTCACGTATTGGTGTGGGTAGATTTTTGTGGCTTCCAGCTCTGAGCCTTCGGCTATCGCTACGTCGTCTGCGATGACTGAGACTGCGCTTATGTGTGTTTGTTTTTTCTGGGTTGACTTGATTGTTACGTGTCTTCCAACTATGCTTTCTTTTATGTTCGCCTTTTCGTCGATTATGACTCTGTCCATGACTGCGGAATCTTCTACTACGACACCTTTGCCTATTTGCGTGTAGTTGTCGATGCATGAATTAGCGATTCTGACGCCGTCGCCTATCTTGCAGTGTCTTCCTATGAGGACGGCGCCTTCGATTTCTATTTTTCCCTGCTTGATTTTGCGGATGATTTCTTTTCTGCTTTTCATTGCTTCAGAGCTTTCGCCCTGAACCCATATTCTTGCCTTTTCGCTGATTCTCCCGCCGAAATCCGTCAGCGAAGAGAACTTGCCGTAAAGCATGTCGTGCATGGCTTCCAGATAGCGTTTGGGTGTGCCGACATCGTACCAGCTTCCCTTCAGGGTATAACCGTAGACTGGTCTCCCCGTTTTTATGATGTATGGAATGAAGTCGAAGCCAAAGTCAAGGCGATGCTTCTCTTTGATAATCTCCTTGACTCCCTTTTCTTTGAATATCTTCCTTATTTCAGGCGAAACCACGTACAGTCCGGTGTTGGCTAGGTTCGACGGGGCTTCTTTCGGTGACGGTTTCTCCACGAATCTGGCGATACGTTTTTCTTTGTTTATGTCTGCTATACCGTAGCCTTCGACATTGCCCACTTCTCTCAGGGCTATAGTCATGACGGCTCCTTTCTTTTCGTGGAACCTTGCCAGTTCTTCCACGTTAACATCGAAGACGTTGTCGCCTTGGACGGCGAAGACCGGGTCTTTGACGTTGTAGTATTCCATGTTTATTTTCGCTGAGTCGGCGCTTCCGAGGTCATCTACGTTGGGCTGGTATTTTATGTGGACTCGTGGCTTTATTTCATATCTTGCGGAGAACCCGTATCCTGACTCAAAATAATCATGCAGGTCTCGGTAGTTTGTGTAGCCCTTCACGCCGAAGATGAAATTCCTAATACCTTGGCGTGCAAGCGACAGTAACGAAAATTCTATCAGTGGTCTGTTCACGAGTCGGAGGCAGGCTTTGCTTGTTTCTGCCGTAAGCGGCAAGAGCCGCGTGGCTCTGCCGCCGACTGGAATTATCACTCTCAATCTTTCTGAGGCGTAGTTGTCTCCCAAAGGCTCGTCACCAATAGGCTTTTTATTGACTTATTCAGCCAAAGCGTATTAAACTTTCGAAACGGAACGCGAATTTTGTAGCATACTTGCACAAAAGTCTTATGGAATGGTTGCAAGGTTTAGTTATTATGAATCGATTCGGTGGCTATTTCCGTCTGATACGGCCGGTGAATTGCCTGATGATGGGCTTCGCTGTCGTGGTTGGCGCCGCGCTTGCCAGCTCAACCACGTTAGTTAGCTCTTGGTTAAGTCTTGTCTATGGGTTCATAACAGGATTCATGTTGACCGCTGCATCAATGGCAATAAACGACCACTACGACCGGGAAATAGACGAAGTCAACGAGCCAAACCGCCCGATTCCAAGCGGAATAATCAAGCCGAGAGAAGCCTTAGTATTTGCAACGGTTCTCACAGTGATCGGCTTCATGGCGGCTTATTTGACGAACGTTTTCTGTCTCTTTGCGGCCATATTAGCTTGGTTGATCTTTACAGCTTATACTACTGTGGGCAAGCGGAGCGGGTTGCCGGGCAATTTTCTCGTCAGCACATGTGTAGCCATTCCATTTGTCTATGGAAGCCTAGCCATCACCAGCAAGGTCAGCTTGAATGTTCTGTTCTTCGTTTCTATGGTTTTTCTTTCTAACACTGGCAGAGAGATAACGAAGGGAATCGTGGATGTCCAAGGTGACA
>JBGOYR010000018.1:0-11418 GCA_041479765.1 Bathyarchaeia archaeon
ATAACGTTGCTGTGTTCTTCTCGTCCTTCAGCAACAGAACGCTGTTGCCCTTATACTACGCATGCTTCCTTATAAAGCGAAAAGACAACAGAGCAGCCTGAGGATATTTTCACGCGGCTCCCTTATCCTAGATTCCGGTTTATGACACCGCATTCACTTCGCATTTAGGTGAAGGTTACAATTCTTGTTTGTTGTCACTATTTGATTCTGGGAAGGAAGATTTGTTTGAAACGATCGAGGAAAAAGCAGGCGAAAAGAGAACGATTTTTGAAAAGAATGAAAAGTCGAGGAAAATGGAAACATGGAAGGAGTAACGTTGAGAAAGTGAGGAGACTAGAAGAAGCACGCGCTCTGGCTAATGCGCGCGCAAAAACTTAATGCCCTATTCTGACTTTTTGAGCGTGGTGATTGCATTGAGCACTGGAAGCACTAAAAAGAAACCAATGACTAAAAAGGAAAGAGAAGAGAAAAGAAGAAAGCACAAGGAGAAACGCTTGAAGAAGTAGTCTCAATCGATCGATTTACTAGTAAATTAGTGCGGGGGGTGGGATTTGAACCCACGAACCCCTGCAGGATAGGCTCCTGAAGCCTACGCCTTTGACCAGGCTCGGCGACCCCCGCGCATTCTAGACTGCTGTGCGGAAATGTTTAAGAGTTGCGGCTCATTCTTCAATGGAAAGGTGCTAGAATGCCTACTCACGGTTCACTCTCGAAAGCCGGAAAAGTCAGGTCACAAACTCCCAAGATAGAGGCTCAAGTGAAGAAAAGCCCAAACCCCAAGTTCAGAAACAAACGCAACTACGAGAAACGCGTGTTGATGCAGAGAAAGCCCGGCCAAAACTGGGTCTAAACAAAACTCTAAACCTTTTATCCATTCTTGCTCAATAAGTAGCCAACATGTTAGACAAGCCACTCGTCATTACCAACGCGAACGTAGTCACCCTGAACCCGAAACAACCTCGGGCAGAAGCAATCCTCATCCAGTGTGGGAAAATAGCAGCCATAGGTTCGAACAGCCAAATCCGCAAACAAGCAGGCAGAGAAACAGAGACCATAGATGCAAAAGGCAGAACAGTTGTTCCTGGACTGATTGATTGCCACGTGCACATGACAAGCTTCGGTCGCTCGTTGCAGGAAGTTGACCTCAGAAACGTCGGCTCGATAAGAGAGTTTCAGCAAAAGATCAAAGAATTTGCAGAGAAGCATCCCGGGGAAGGCTGGATTCTTGGCGGACGTTGGGACCAAGAACGATTTGTTGAAAGACGTTATCCAACACGCAAGGATCTAGATACGGTGACCAAGGACAGACCTGCCTGTCTGATGCGTGTTTGTGGACACGTTGGCGTTGTCAACAGTAGGGCGTTACAGCTTGCTGGGATAACGAAGGACACGGTTATAGATGGCGGAAAGGTGGATTTGGACGAAGCAACAGGCGAGCCTAACGGGGTTTTGCGGGAAAACGCCCTAGAATTTGTTTGGAAGGTGGTGCCCAGACACGCCGAGAAAGAGCTTGAAGAAGCCTGCACTGCGGCATGTAAGAAGGCAGTTGAGGCTGGGCTTACGTGCGTTCACTGGATGGTGACTTCTGGCGAAGAGACGAAAGCGATTCAGAAGCTTCATGCAGAGAGAAGACTGCCGCTGAGAGTC
This sequence comes from Bathyarchaeia archaeon, assembly GCA_041479765.1. Classification (GTDB taxonomy): domain Archaea; phylum Thermoproteota; class Bathyarchaeia; order Bathyarchaeales; family Bathycorpusculaceae; genus DATKKK01. The sequence goes on from JBGOYR010000018.1 coordinate 1,648, forward strand.
TATCTGGGCATCGCCATAGAATTCACGGATGAACTGTCTAATCTTGGCTTGCTCACTGGTTTCGGCGATGACATGGTTAAGATAGGTTTCGTGAAGATTCTTGCTGACGGCTCTATGGGCGGACGCACGGCAGCGATGAAAAAACCCTACTCAGACAAGCCCGAAACAAGCGGAATGATGCTCTACACCCAAAGAAAACTGAACAAACTTGTCCAAAAGGCTCATCGCGCAGGGTTGCAGTTGGCCATTCACGCCATAGGCGACAGAGCCGTAGACAACGTGCTGAAAGCCTACGAGAAAGCACTGAAAGAGCATCCGAGAACTAACCACAGGCACAGAATCGAGCACTGCTCAGTTCTCAACCCGAAACTGATCAGACGCATGAAACGCCTAAACCTGATAGCCTCAGTCCAGCCTCACTTCATCGCTTCCGACTTCTGGGCAATCGACCGCGTAGGCAAAGCCAGAGCACGCTGGGTATTCCCATTCAAAACACTCTTCGAAGAAGGCATCGTTGTCGCTTCAGGCTCAGACTGTCCCGTCGAGCTCATTAGCCCTATCCTTGGCATATGGGCGGCAGTCGCGAGAAAGAGCTTCCCGGAAGAAAAGCTGACCGTCGAAGAAGCATTGAGAACGTACACGATAAACGCGGCATACGCTTCCTTCGACGAAGACAAGCGAGGAACAATTGAAGTCGGAAAACAGGCCGACCTGACGGTTTTGTCGGACAATCCATTTCTAGTCGCACCTGACAAAACTAGAGAGATTTCTGTGGAAATGACCATCGTGGATGGAAAAGTGGTTTACGCTAAGTAGCCTTTTTGGATCGAGCTTTAGCAGCTTCAGCCTCAGCGTTTCTGAAGAAGCAGAAGTATATCGAGCTAGCAATGAAGTACGTGACAGTGGTAAACATGAACGGCACCACAAACTCCCTCACCGCCATCATCTCGCCAGAAACAGACGCGGTCACCGCACGTGGAATATTGTCAGCCATAACCATCAAACCGTTTGTCGTGGCCCGCTCATTCTCAGTCACAAGCTCCATTTGCAGAGCCGTCCCAATGGGACCGGCCATGTTCATCAAAGCATTTCGCGTAACGTACGCCGACGCAGCCATAGGCAAGTTAGGCGATAGTGTCGTCAGCATAATGAACGGCATAGAGAGATACTGACACAAAATCACGCTCCTAACTTTGCCGAGTCTCTTGGACAATACTGGCGCTGCAAGTGTTCCAAGACCCAGCGTGACATTGCTCAGGGCAGACATTAAGCCAACCTGCTCAGGCGAGGCAAGGAACTTCTTTTTGAAGAACAGGTTGAAAAGAGGAACTATGAAGCCAGCACCAAAACCAATGATCGCAGTTGGTATCATGAATTTGATGATTGTCTTTGGGCTTCTTACATTGCGCAATGCCAGAAGGTCCACCATGCGGCGCTTCTGCGTTCTCTTGCTCTCTCTCACTAGCAGTACAGGGATGACAGCAGCTAATGCTAGGGCAATGGATGTTGCTAAGGCAATCCGGTACCCTGTAGCTGACCCGTTTGTTCCTGTTGGCAAGCCCATGTAATTGTTGATGAGGTCAGGCATGAAACCGCCTGCAATGCTGCCTGCAACTCCCATAATTATCATCAAAGCCCAGTTGATGCTGAACAGATAGGTGCGCTCTTCCTGTGCGCTGTTCTCTGCCATGAAAGGCGCTGAGGCCACCCATCCAACCGTGCCAATTAGCCCTGCAGAAAGGCTTGAAGCGATCAACGCGGAAGGCTGCAAAACCAGAATTTGCACTATGTTTATGACGTTTGCCGAAAGACCAATAAGCAAACCTTTTTTCGGTCCTATCCGTTCACAAAGCGAGCCGGCCAGCAAAGCCACAACTCCGGTCGCCATAGCACTTGCAGTGAACATTCCGCCGATAAAGTTCGTCTCAAAACCCACTTCCGGCAGGTTAAGGTACAGGGTGAAGATAACTCCCCAGATTCCAGAACTCAAACCCTGCATCGCAGTCGCCAACAAATAGAGCTTGGCATTACGGCTAAGCAAGCGTACGCCTTGCGTGTAGGCTCGGAGCCTTGCAGCAGTACTCAAAGATTCTCCACCAAACAAGAACCGAGAGCATATGATTTCTGCCGATAAAAACCTTCTGAAACCCAAGAGAGTCTATTTCTATCAGTGAACACAACAGTAGTGTGGTCATCTACACATTGAGCACAAACGAAGCCCTCAGAGAAATCATCAAAACCTTACTGGACACACCGTCGCCAACGGTCAGAGACATCAATCGCGTCAAGATACATGCAGCAGCCAAGTACAATCTTGACCGAATTCCCTCAAACTCAGAAATAATAAGCGTACTCAAGGACAAAGAAAGAAGCGAACTCCTGCCAATTCTGCGTAGAAAAGCCACACGCACGATTTCAGGCGTCACCGTAATAGCCGTCATGACCAAACCCTACCCATGCCCACAACCAGAACCGTGCGCCTACTGTCCAGGTGGACCAACATTCGGCGTGCCCCAAAGCTATACAGGCTTTGAACCAGCAGCGATGCGGGGAATACAAAACCAGTTCGACCCTTATATGCAGGTCAAGAGCCGGGTCGAACAGCTATCAGCGATAGGACATAGCGTTGACAAGGTAGAACTGATCATCATGGGCGGAACATTCCCAGCAACGCCCCAAGAATATCAAACGTGGTTTATTCAGCGTTGCCTAGACGCCATAACCGACAAAGAATCAACAAACCTTGAAGAAGCAAAAAAGAACGCTGAGACAAGCAGAATCCGCAACGTAGGCATAACCGTCGAAACAAGACCAGATTGGGCCATGGAAACACATGTAGACAGCATGCTCAACATGGGCGTAACTCGCGTGGAACTTGGCGTCCAAAACCCAAACAACAACATCTACCGTTTAGTCGGCAGAACCCACACAGTCCACGACGTGGTCGAGGCCACTCGGATAATGAAAGACGCGGGACTGAAGATAGTTTATCATTTGATGCCAGGAATGCCCGGCTCGAACCCAGAGAAAGACTTGACCGCGTTCACAAAAGTCTTCAACGACCCAGAGTTCAAACCAGACATGATCAAAATCTACCCATGTCTAGTTTTGAAGGGAACCAGAGCCTATGACTGGTACGTCAAAGGCACATACAATCCCTACACGGACGAAGAAGCCATTGACTTGGTCGTGAATATCAAGAAAATCGTTCCACCTTGGATGCGAGTTATGCGTGTTCAGCGAGACATACCTTCGCCACTGATCGTTGCAGGCGTGAAGAGGAGCAACCTTCGGCAACCCGTGCAAGAGAAACTGAAGGAACACGGGTTGCGATGTAGGTGTATACGTTGCAGAGAAATAGGTCACAAAACAGTAACTGAAGGAATGAAGGTTGATCCAGAAAAAGTCAGAATCCTAACCACTAAGTACGCTGCGTCTGAAGGTGAAGAGACCTTCATTTCAGCAGAAGATCCTGAAAATGATGTTTTGATAGGATATCTTCGACTACGCATCCCTTCAGAGAAGGCTCACAGGTCAGAAGTGAAGGATAGGCCGTGCTCGATAGTTCGGGAGCTTCATATCTATGGTCAGCTTGTACCAGTAGGCAGGCATCTGACTAAAGCGTGGCAACACAAAGGTTACGGTCGCATCCTGCTCACTGAAGCAGAACGCATCTCAACGGAGAATTACAGGTTAAAAAAGATACTGGTAATAAGTGCTCTCGGAACCAAAGAATACTATAGACGGTTCGGTTACAGATATGACGGTATTTACATGTCAAAAACGTTGGTGAAGTAGAAATTGAACGAGGAAAAAGAAAGCTCGGGATATAAGGGCGAGGCGTTGGCAGCCATCAAGAAAGCTGAAGCCGAAGTGGGCGACGTGATACAAATAACGAAGAACGGAGAAGCTTACGAGGGCATTCTGATTCCACGTTCAGGATACGGTGACGAAAAGCACATCGTCATAAAGCTGAAGAGCGGCTACAATATTGGCGTGAGCATTACTGCAACCACAAGGATAGAGAAAACAGGAAAAGGCGCAAAACCAGCCTTTGAACCACCATCACCTCCAGAACAAAAGCCGAAACTGCCAAAAGTGACTATACTAAGCACTGGCGGAACTATAGCCAGCCGCGTAGACTACCGAACAGGCGCCGTGCGACCTGCGCTAACGGCAAGCGATCTATACAGTGTTGTTCCAGAACTAGCTGACATCGCACGCATAGATGCGCAGATCTTGTTCAGCCTCTTCAGCGAAAACATAACCCCAAAAAACTGGACAGAAATAGCCCATGCAGTAGCAAAACAAATAGATGAAGGCGCTGACGGAGTAGTCATAGCCCACGGAACCGATACGATGGGATACACGGCCGCTGCGCTGAGTTTTGCCCTTCAAAATCTGCCTATTCCAGTCATTCTTGTGGGTTCGCAACGTTCAGCAGATCGCCCAAGTTCTGATGCAGCAACCAACCTAGTAGGCGCAGTAACAGCAGCTGCAAGAGCTCCTTTCGCTCACGTGGTCGTGGCAATGCATGAAACGCCTTCAGACGACACGATAGCGATACACAGAGGAACGAAAGTGCGGAAATGCCACACGAGCAGAAGAGACACCTTCAAGTCAGTGAACGCGTCGCCGATTGCCAGACTGCAAGACCAGAAAATCATTATGCTGACAGACGAATTCAAAAAGCGTGACCCAAAAAGCAAGTTAGTTCTGAAAACTGGCTTTGATGACAAGGTTGCACTCGTGAAGTTCTACCCGGGACTGAACCCTGAACTGATACGTTGGTATGTTGACAAAGGCTACAGGGGTCTCGTTCTTGAAGGAACAGGACTAGGCCATATCAGCAAGTACTGCTTCGAAGCCATAAAGAACGCGATAGAATGCAATGTATTGGTAACCATGACTTCACAGTGCATTTGGGGACGCGTAAACATGAACGTATACGATACTGGTCGTGATCTGCTGGCACTAGGCGTAATCCCGTTGGAAGACATACTTCCCGAAACAGCGCTTGTGAAGTTAATGTGGGTTCATGGCCAAACCAAGGACACAGAAGAAGCTAGAAAACTTATGAAGACAGACATAGCAGGAGAGCTCTCACCACGAACCCTTCCTCAGAAGACAATTGACGAATAAGGAGGATCGAATGACTTTGGATGTCGATTATGGCAAAATCGGGCTTAAGGTTGGTTTAGAAATCCACCAACAACTGAACACGAAGGCCAAGCTGTTCTGCGACTGCAAACCAGAGCTTTTCAAAGAAGAACCTGAACTAACGTTTTTGCGAAGACTTAGACCCACGCAGAGCGAACTGGGACAGATCGATCCCGCCGCATATTTTGAGTTCCAGAAAGGTGTGAGAATCCGGTACGAGGCAAACAACGCGACTTCATGTCTCGTAGAAATGGATGAAGAGCCGCCTCACCCACTGAACTTGGAAGCAGTTGAGACTGTTCTGACAGCAGCGTTGCTCATGAAGGCTAAACCTGTTGACGAAATTCACGTAATGCGAAAAACAGTGATTGACGGGTCAAACACTACAGGCTTTCAGAGAACCTGCGTAATAGCCTTGAACGGCGAAATAAAAGTCGGAGAGAAAACCGTTCCAATCCAACACGCAAGCTTAGAAGAGGACGCGGCAAGAAAGACATGCGACGAAGAGGGCAACATAATACGTTACCGCATAGACCGCTTAGGCATACCCTTGATAGAGGTTGCCACGGCGCCAGTCATATACTCGCCGAAAGAAGCAGAAGAAGTGGCGCTCGCAATCGGCAGCATCCTGAGGGCTACAGGAAAAGTCATACGCGGCTTGGGTACAATCCGTCAAGACATTAACATATCCATTCCAAACGGTGCACTAGTAGAAATTAAAGGTCTTCAGGAGCTGGAACTGGTCTCACTTGCTGTCGAGTACGAAGTTCAACGCCAACTGAATCTGATAAAGATAAAGGAAGATCTTGAGAGAATCGGAGCAAGACGGGAGGAACTAGCCGATGAATTTTGCGACGTGACCGAAGTTTTCAAGCAAACAAAATGCAAGGTCCTCCGCAAGGCTCTCGACAGGAAACAGCAAATCCTAGCAGCGAAGCTTCCGAAGTTCAGTGGCTTCCTGAAACGAGAATTATTGCCAGATTTCCGTCTTGGCACAGAGATGGCTGACCGAGCGCGTTTCTGGGGCAGAGTTGGCGGAATATTCCACACGGACGAGATGCCAGCCTACGGAGTGATGGCCGAAGAAATCGAAGAGCTCAGGAAAGCCTTGAAAGCTGGGCCTGAGGACGCGGTGGTGTTTGTGGCAGATGACTTCGAGAATGCAAGAGATGCGCTGAGAGCAGTTGTTGAAAGATCTCGAGAAGCTTTGACGGGAGTGCCTGAAGAGACTAGAGCTCCGAATCCCGACGGAACGACACGCTATATGAGGCCTAGACCTGGTGCAGCAAGAATGTACCCTGAAACAGACATTCCACCAACGCAGATAACAGACGAACTCGTCGAAAAGATCGGGTCAAGCCTGCCAGAGCTCCCTGAAAAGAAGATTGAACGCTTGATAAAGGAATGCAAGCTGAACCAGAAATTGGCTAAGCAAATCATGAACTCTGAACACGGTGAACTCTTCGAAAGCATAATCCGAAAAAGCAATGTCTCGCCAACAACAGTTGCAGTCTTTCTCACTGAAACTCTGAAATCGCTGAAACGTGATGGTGTTCAAGTCGACAAAGTGTCTGATGACCAAGTAGAAGAGATCTTCAAGAACCTGAGCTCTGGAGAATTGACTAAGGAATCCATGCAGGATGTTGTCAGCTGGTTGTCAAAGAACGAAGGCAAAACCGTCAAAAATGCTGTCGAAAACCTCGGCCTGAAAGTGGCGTCGAGTGAAGAGCTTGCGAAGACTGTTGACAGAGTGATTGCGAGCAACAAAGGCATAGTTGAAGAACGAGGATTGAATGCGATCGGGCCGCTGATGGGCATCGTCATGAAGGAAATGCGAGGCAAAGTTAACGCGGCGCTAGCAAGCGAGCTGATCAAGAAGAAGATTGAGCAAATAACCAGAAAATGAAGGCCAGTCATTGTACGGCATTGCCTAGAGTTTCTGGTAGTCCAAGCATGCCACGAAATGGTCTTTTTCGACCTCGGTCAGCTCCGGTTCTCTTGATGTGCATTCGTCGGTTCTGTTGGGGCAGCGTGGGTTAAACCGGCAACCTATGGGGACATTGATTGCAGATGTGACTTCGCCCTTCAACTCGATCATTTCTCTTTTTCGCTGCGGATCCGGTACCGGTATTGCAGACAGCAACGCTCTCGTGTATGGATGTAGTGGTTTCAGAAAGAGCGTATCCTTGCTTCCTATTTCGAGGATTTTTCCAAGATACATAATGGCAATCCGGTCTGAAACGTACTTGGCAACCGCCAGATCATGTGTGACAAACAGATAGGTTAAACCAAGCTCTCTCCTGAATCCGAGCATGAGGTCGATTATTGTAATTCTGAGAGACACATCAATCATAGAGACCGGTTCATCTGCGACCATAAATTCAGGGTTCAGTATTATCGATCTAGCCAATGCCACACGTTGCCTTTGACCTCCGCTAAGCTGATGAGGGAATAGGCTAATGAATTGCTCCGCAGGAGAAAGCCCCACTTTTTCAAGAACCTCCTTGACCATCCTCTTCTCCTGATCGCCTTTGGCGATTCCATGAATTCTGAGCGGGTGACCAACAGCCTTTCCTATTCTCATCCTTGGGCTAAGTGATGCATAGGGATCTTGGAAAATCATCTGCATTTTTCTTCTAAGGAGCCTAAGCTGTTCACCCTTCAAACCTGTGACATCCGTTTCATTGAAACGTATGCTGCCAGAGGTCGGCGCGATCAGCTTCACGATCATTTTACCTGTTGTTGTCTTTCCACAACCACTCTCTCCAGCTAACGTGAAAATCTCACCTTTCCTTACAGAGAACGTTATGCCGTCAACAGCCCTAACGTAGCTCCTTTTCCGTGCGAACAACTGGGAGAGAAAGCCTTTTTGAACGGGAAAGTGTTTTTTCAGATGCTCTACTCTCACAATTTCACTCATTAAGAACACCTTCCTCACTTTGTTGGAAGCATCTGACAAAATGGTTGTTTCCGATGTCCACCAGAGGCGGCTCCTTCGTTTGGCATGCTTTTTCGCCGTTGGGGCATCTTGGCCAGAAACGGCAGCCCTCTGGTGGATTAAGCATGTCTGGCGGCGAACCAGGAATGGCTGAGAGCTTCTGATCAGACAATTCTACGTTTGGGATGCTCCGAAGAAGCTTTTGAGTGTATGGATGTATAGGAGACCTGTAAAGCTCGGCGCTACTTGCGTATTCCACCATGTGCCCAGCATACATCACGATTATCTTGTCGCATCTCTCCAAGATTATGCTTAGATCATGCGATATCAAGATGAGAGCCATGTTGTACGTTTTACGCAGACTCTCCAGAAGGTCGAGTATTTTCGCTTGGACTATTACATCCAATGCGGTAGTCGGCTCATCGGCTATTATCAAGTCAGGATTCAAAGCTATTGCCAAGCCGATCATGATTCGCTGCCTCATTCCGCCACTAAACTGGTGCGGATAATCATTGATACGGTCAGGCTGTATCCCCAAGTCATTAAGCACGGTTTTTGCGCGCTCAAACGCAATCCTCTTGTTCACTGCAGGTTCATGAGTCTGCAATAACTCAGTGAAATGGTCGCCAATCCTTTTGACCGGGTTCAGCGACATCATGGGATCCTGAAAAATGTATGCGACTCGCCTCCCTCTAATTGAACGCAACTCGTTCTCGGACATTTTCAGGACGTCTTTTCCATCAATCTTGATCTGGCCCCTTCCTATGACGCCTGGAGACGGCACTAGACGAATGATAGAGAGTCCAAGCGTTGATTTTCCAGATCCAGATTCTCCAGCGATCCCCAGTTTTTCACCTTTTTCCAACGCGAATGACACGTCATCAACAGCGTGTATTGTGCCTCTGCTAGTTCTGTAATCGATAGCTAGTGAGTCTATCTCTAAGAGAGGCAGTTCTGTCACCTCACCGTTGAAGTTTGGGGTTCAACAATTCGCTCAGGCCTTCCCCTATAAGCGTGAAACCGAGAGCCAGAAGAATTATCATAAGACCCGGGAAGAATATGATCCACCAAGCTCCGCTTGAAAGATACTGTCTACCATTCGTCAAATCCCATCCCCAGTCAGGGATGTCATAAGTCACTCCCAAACCAATGAAGGTCAGACCAGCAGCCGTAAGGACGGCATCAGCGAAGTTTATGGTGGCAACTATGACGATCGAAGGAACCACGTTTGGCAGAATATAGTCAGAAAGGATCGTGTACCATTTCGCACCCGAAGCTTTGGCTGCTTCCACGTACGTCAGCTCCTTAATGCTCAGGACCTGACTGCGAACTATCCTGAAATATGACGGGATGTAGACGACAGCTATTGAGAGAGCCATGTTGACCACACCAGGACCTAGTACGGCAGCAACTGCGATCGCAATCACTAAACCTGGAAACGCGTAGACAGCATCTATTACCAAGGAAACTGCGTTGTCGAGGATTCCGCCGACATAAGAAGAGAAAAGGCCCAAGGGGACTCCTATCAAGAAGCAGAGAAGAACCGAAAAAGCGGAGACCTGCAACATAACTGATCCTCCGAACATAGTCCTGCTAAGCATGTCAAACCCAAGATGGTTAGTGCCCATGGGAAACTGAAAGCTAGGCGGAGCCCTTACCGGACCTGCTTCCAT
>JBGOYR010000019.1:0-11328 GCA_041479765.1 Bathyarchaeia archaeon
TATTGAGCGTGTTTTACAGTAGGCCTCCGCGGCGATGCCACTGGAAAATTTGTTCATAAACTTTATAGCCTTGTAAGCGAGAAAGACACTGAGAGTGAGCAAAATGGCAATCAGGATGGTTTCCGGAATAATCATCGCACTCTTGCTGATGAGCATGCTGTTCTGTATACTCAACATTCACGCAGCGAATGCTACAGGTCCCCCCGATATAGCGGCAACAAATGTCACGAGTTTCATCAGATTGGATTTAATCATAATAATGAGGACTATTTTTCCACCGCCGCCTTTGAGTTTCACCATTTACATAAACGTGACTGTTCAGAATCAGGGGAACGAGGCTGAGACGTTCAACGTGACAGCTTACGTCAACACCGCGGTAGTGGACACATACACGAATGTTACCCTTGCGTCTGGCAACTCGACAACTCTCACGTTTCATCTGAACTCGGCAGATCTCGCCAAGGGTAACTACACTATTAGCGCCTTTGTTCCTCCATTGCCGGGTGAAATAGACGTAGCTGATAACACGCTTGTTGACGGTTGGATAATCATCACTATACCTGGCGACATAAACGGCGATGGAAAAGTGGACCTTAAAGACATCTTTGCCGTTGGCAAAGCCTACGGGTCAGTGATCAGTGATCCTAGATACATTCCAAACGCAGACATAAACGGTGACGGCAAAATAGACTTGAAAGACTACTTTATTTCTTGCCTAAACTTTGGGGTGAAATGGTAAATCGACACCCGTTCTTCTACGGCCTGACATGTATTTAGAGCGAAAATCGGTTCAAGAGAGAATGTGGCAAAGATCAGGACTTTTCCTGCCTTTCGTGCGTGAAGCCAGAGGCCCTCATGGAACCCAGCTTCAAACACGGCTACAATAGAGACAACACTACCCTCTTCAAAAATAAAGAAAGTAGCCCGTCACCATGGCTCAGGATTCATCCAAAAGGTGGATATGTGTTTCTTGGAGCTGGGGATGGGAGTTGAACCCACATGTAACAGCTCTGCAGGCTGTCGCCTGAACCGTTCGGCCACCCCAGCACACGGAAACTTCTAGACAAGACCGTAATAAAGGTTGTCAGTCTGCTTTCAGCTTCTCCAGAACCTCTCTGTAGACCCTCAAGGCAGACTTTTCATCATGCACGTTCTTGATCAGCATGCGTCCACCGTGGAACAGGCTGATTTCAAAATCCTGATAACTGAATATAACCGCTAGCTGGGACCTAACACGAACCTCGAACTGCCGCCTAATCGATTCATAAGCCTCGCCCAGAGTTAGTTTCAGCGGTTTCTCCGGGTTCACGTTGACCGTGTCACGACCACACAACCACACAAGCTTCTCTTCTTTTTCGTCAACGGCAGTTAAGCCTTCGCAAACAGGACAACCTTCCTTCTTGAAAACATCAATTACGGCGAAGTACATATCACTGAAGTCACAAATCATAAGCTTACCCTTCAGGGCCGAACCCATTCCAGTCAGAACTTTCACCGTTTCCAATGCCTGCATCGCACCAATAGCTCCTGGAGCAGCACCAAGCACGCCACGGGCATCACACGTCAGCAAACTATTGTCGTCAACGTTTGGAAGAACGCATTCTAAACATGGAGTTTCCGGAGGGGCAAACACGGAAACATTACCCTCGATTCCGATTGCTGCACCAAAAACATAGGGAATCTTCAGCTTCGCACATGCACGGTTCACGAGATATCGTGTCCGCATGTTATCCAAGCCGTCCACAACACAGTCCACACCTGAAAGAAGCCTGTCAGCGTTGCTCGTGTTCAGGTTCTGAGGCACAGGCTCAACCTTAACCATTGGATTCTGCTCGCTGAGCCTTTTGACCGCGACTTCAACCTTCGGATAATCCACATCCTCCGGCGTATATAGAATCTGTCTATGCAGGTTGCGCAACTCCACAATGTCCTGATCTATTAAGCGCAAGTGCCCTATTCCGGCAAGTGCCAGATAAAGCGATGAAACTGTACCCAGACCGCCAAGACCGACAACAGCCACTTTTGAGCCAGCAAGCTTTTTTTGTCCTTTTCTGCCGAGCTCTTTCATGATGATCTGACGGCTGTAGAACTCGTCAAAGGTGACTCTCTTAGCTTTAGACATTCGAGGCGTCTCCGAACCCGGGTTTCTTATTTCTCCTGTTCGGATTTATATCTGCCTTTTTTCAGAAACTGCTTTTCATAAATCTCTTTGACTCTTTGGAGGGTGTCGGCTTGCTCTACAGTCTTGTCGTCTCGTATGCGGGTTATCCTCGCGAAGCGCAAGGCCATTCCGCATTTGTACTTTGTGCTTTTCTGGATTTCGTTGTAGGCCACTTCAACGACTATCTTGGGGATCGCGGTCACCATGTGAGACTCTTGCTTGATGGTTAGTTCCTTAAGCCGCCTTGTCATCTCAATGATTTCCGCGTCCGTCAGACCCTTGAACGTCTTGCCCACTGGGAGCAACTCGCCTGTTTCAGCGTCGCGTGCAGCTAGATAGTAGTCTGAGAGCCACCCGACCCTTCTCCCATAGCCGTATTCGGCAGCCACAATGACTAGGTCCAGAGGTTCCAGAATGGGCTTGATCTTGAGCCAGCTTTTTCCTCGCGTGCCCGGCGTGTAGGAGCTGTCAAGCCTCTTCGCCATAAGCCCTTCGTGCCCAGCGTCCATGGCTTCTTTCAGGAAACGTTCGGCTTCAGCAACATCGCCAGTGATCAACGACACAGTCAACGGTATCTGTCCAGCGTTCTCAGCCAAGATCTGTCTTCGCTGTAAGTACGGCGTAGAGATCAGGTTCTTTCCTTCAAGGTACAGGACATCAAACAGGTACAGCTTTACAGGAACCATTTCTGCCGTTTCGTCTATGGCGTGTACTCTTCTGAACCTTCGCATCAAGTGTTGGAAAGGAATAGGATTGCCATTGCCGTCTACAGCGATTACTTCGCCTTCGAAGATAGCTTCCTTTGCCTTGACATTGACCTTGATTAACTCACTGATCTCGGGCAAGCTGTCAGTCACATCCGTAAGCCTTCGGCTGAAAATTCTGACCTCGTCGCCATGCTTGTGTATTTGAACCCTCGCGCCGTCATACTTGTATTCGAAGGCGGTCTTGCCTTCATGCTCCTTCAACGCTTCAGTGACCTCGTTTGCCATTTGTGCCAGCATAAGGCTCACAGGTCTGAACACTCTGAAGCCGATCTGCTGAAGGCCTTCGAACCCTTCAACCTTGGCTTTCGCGGCAACTTCTCCCACATCACCCGCAATCATGCTTGTCTTCTGCACCAACTCCAGCGGCACTTGAAAGGCTTTGGAGACTGCCTGCTCCATTAACCCTTCATAAAAGCCAGTCCGCATTCCACCTGTGAAGATCTTGACCAGATACTTGACTTCTAAAGGTGTGGCCGCGCTCAGCAATGCCTCAACCAAGCGTTCCCGTTTCTCCTTGGAGCCTGACCCTGCCGTTTCGGCTATTGTTTCGAAGCTGCGTCTCACTTCTGGTATGGTCAGAGTTCTTTCAAAAAGTGTTGCCTGCTTTCTTGTTTTGCTGTTCTCGAAGATGTCCTGCGTGGCTGAACCGACATCTCCTGTCTTGCTGAAAGCCTCAGTGAAAGTGGACCACTCGACGTTGGTTATGCGTTCTATGATTTGGCTTAGGGTTGTCCAGCTGACTTCAAGGGTTTGCTGGCTGAACTTGGGGAAAGGTCTCCCAAGAAGCATGGAAACCGCAGGCCCAACCTCTTGTGGCTCAAGCTTCCTAAGAAATTCTGCAGTGAGATCTATCATTTGGAGGCGTTTCCGAGTGGCCTCTAGCCTCTCGCCTAGTTCAGCTAGAGCCTTGAAGGGAGTCGGCATGGATTCCACCTTTGGAAAGCCTATGTATCTTCAATCAATGCTCTTCAAGAAATAAGCCTTGTCGGACGGGCTGGCAACGAAAAAAGAAAGTCGAGTGGTGAAGCGTTGTTTAGAACGACTCTTCGAGCTTCTTTTTCACTTCTTTCATCTTTTTCTCAGTTTCTTCAACCTTGTCCTTCTTGCCAAGCGCCTTATACGCGTCTCTAGCGTATTCCAGTGCGCTGAGGCCGAACCTGTCGAATCCCTTTTGGAAGGACAGTTCAGCGGACTTGATGAAGTCTTCGACGGCTGCTTCGTAGTCTTTGATGGTAAACGAGGCTTCGCCTGCCTTGTAGAGCATGCTCGTAGAGTCGAAGTAGTTCTGGCTTTTGTGGTAAAGCTCTGCAGTGCGCTTGAAAATGTCTCGGGCCTCTTTGAATTTGCCTGCGTCGAAAAGTGTGCCTGCCTCCTTGTGCATACGCACAGGGTCTTCCCTTTCCTTCTTTTCAACCGGTGCACTCATTGTGTTCAACTCACAACTTGCTATCTATCGACAAAGCACTCACATTAAGGTTTCCCATTCCAAACATTAAAATGGCTTATGCGTCGAATACTTAGACTAAATTGGAGGCAGAGAAGCTTATGAAAATGTGCGATGCCCATGTGCATCTAGGCGAATCAGGTCCTTGGCAGCCCTACATGAACCCCGCCATCACCGTAAGTCAACTCATGAAGCTCTTTGACAAATACGATGTCGAGAGGGCAATCGTCTTTCCAAACCCAAACGTTGGCGACAAATATCCCAGAATGAACGACTACATCGCAGAAAGCGTCAGAAAACAGCCTGAGCGCTTGGTTGGCTTTGGTCGTGTCGATCCAAGAAGAGAAGACGCCATAGAAGAGCTAGTCCGCGTGAAGAATCGTCTAGGCCTGACTGGACTCAAGCTTCATCCATTCGTGGAATGCTTCAGACCTGACCACCCGTTCTTCAGCAAATTCTTCAAAAAAACAAACGAGCTAAACCTTCCAATACTCTTTCACACTGGCGACGGCTTCTCCTCACCCGGCCTTATCGTGAAGCTTGCCAAGAAATATCCAAAACAACCCATGATCCTAGGGCATTTGCGCGAAGCCGCGATCAGTGCTTTGAAAGAATGCGGAAATACTTACGTTGAAACCTCTGGCACTTTGCCAGACTTCATCGAACTCGCAGCAGACATAGATGAAAACCGAATACTCTTTGGCTCCGACGCCCTATACTACCGCTATCCAACACAAATAGCCATAGTCGAAGCCGCAAACGTCTCGCAGAAAACCAAGAGAAAAATCTTCTACGAAAACTTCCGAAAACTCTTCAGTAGAGCTTAGTCAGAGACTGACAACAGTGTCCTTCAAAGGGCTTGTCTTGCGTTAGCGTTTCGGGCAAAGCAAGCTAGTCAGATTTTCTCTACTGACAACCGTGGAAAAGCAGAGAACCAGACTCAAGCCTTGCTCGGCGGAAAGACTGCGGTATGAGACTGCTATTTCAGAATTTCAGGCAATCTCCTGCGCACGACGTAAGCTATAGGAATCCCGACAACGCCTCCAATGACTATCTGAGTAACATTTCCTGGAACCTCTGCCAACGCACCTGCCCATCCCCATTGAAAAACAAGTAGCTCAACGAGGAAGTAGCCAATTATCATCTCGCCTCCCGCCAAAACTACCGTGATCACGTCTCTGAGAAGACTTTTCCTGCCCGAGACCAAACTAGCCAAGAAGCCTTCTAGTCCTTTTATGATCAAAGTTGGAATCGCAAACGCTGGAAACCCAATAAGGTCTGCAATGGCTGAACCGATGCCGCTTGCAAGTCCTCCAACAGCAGGATTAAACGTCAACGCGACAATGAAGATTGCTACATCTCCAAGGTTGAAATAGCCTCCCATCGGGTTTGGAATCCGAAATATCAACGTTGCTACGGCGACCAAAGCAGACATAATCGCTATGAGGGATGTTTGAACCAGGAAAACTTCCGTTTTGAAGGAACCGGCTGGCATAATATGCTTTATAGTGAGTACCACATATAAAAAATTATTCAGGAACGGAGAAGCTAAGAGAAGTCGATCGCGCAAATCGCTGAATAGGCGATTGGATGAATCACGTCGCACTCCTCCCACAACCCTAAAGTCTGGGAGGTCATTATGCTCCGAGAGTGACCAATGATGAAGTTGCCACCTGGAAAAATCCCTAAAGACATCTTAGAAGAGGTTGTCTTCAAAAATCTGGGCGTTAGACGTGAGGAAGTAGTCCTGGGCCCGCAGGCAGGTTTTGATGGCGCAGTGATCGACGTTGCCGACAAATCGTTGATTGTTTCAATGGATCCGATTACTGGAGCTTTGGAACGTATCGGCTGGCTAGCGGTGAACGTCAACGCAAACGATATTGCCACCTTCGGTGTAAAACCGGCATTCCTCCTGTCCTGTATTATGCTTCCTGAGAACTCGGGAAAGGAGACGGTTGAAACCATAAGCCGTCAGATGAACCAAGCTGCTCAAGCCTTAGGAATAGCGATCGTGGGTGGACATTGCGAAATGACCCCGGGAATAGCTAATCCCATTGTTGTAGGCTGCACAATAGGCGTAGCAGAAAGAGGAAAATATGTGACAGCTGGTGGAGCCAAGGTTGGAGACAAGCTCATTCTGACGAAGAGCGCGGGGATAGAAGGCACAGCAATACTTGCTTCAGACAGGAAACAGCAACTAGAGAAGACGCTTAGCCCGGAGATGCTGCAGAATGGAACTGGATTCTATGATAGAATAAGCGTCGTGAAAGATGCACTTGCTGCTTTCAAGACAGGCGGCGTGAATGCAATGCACGACCCTACTGAAGGCGGCGTTGCAGGCGGAGTGCACGAGATGGCAGATGCAGCAAAGCTGGGCGTAAGGATTCATGAAGAGAACATCAGAATTGAGCCCGAAACTGCCCGAATCTGCAAATTCTTTCAAATTGACCCACTGCAACTCATCAGTTCAGGAGCATTACTCATCTCAACCAAACCAGACTTTGTAGATTCCATAATCAGAAACCTAGAACACGAGAGCATTCCTGCTTCCGTGATTGGCGAATTCTCCGAAAACCATCAAGAGCGTACAATCACTGACAAAGCTGGGAAAAAGCATGTTTTGCCGAGACCGTTATCGGACAGCCTTTGGAGTGCCCTTTCGCAGAAGTGAGCTTTCAGAGTTTTTGTTCAAGAGCTGGAGAAACCAATAGAATATGAAGAATGGATAGTAGAAGCAGTATTTGAAAATGTGAGAGTAGACCAAACCGCATTTGAGTTCCAGTGCGGCTAATGAAAGGCTTTCCTTCAGGTTCCAGTCTTCTCTGGGTCTAAGGTGCAGACAGTGGATTCTGTCTCCTATCAAAACTCTGTAGCCTTTCTTCTTGATCCAGTTCACGATGAAAAGGTCCTCGTAAGCGTGTAGCTGCTCAGGAATCCTGATATCCTTAACGAGCGCGGTTTTAATGAGTGTATCGTGCATTCCGCCTCTGAGGTTGAAACACTGTTTTGCGACGTATCCAAGCGATTTCAGAAAGATCTTGTTCTTCACGTTGGGAATGATGTCAATGTTTAGTCCCCAGACGGCTCCAACATCATCTCCAACTTGCTTCTTAGCATTCTCAAACCAGTCCTTGGAAAGTATGACGTCGCTGTCCGCAAAAAGAAACCATTCTGTCTGCACTTTCTTTATGCCTACTTCTCTTGCCTTCGCCCTTGAACCATTCTCAGTGAATATCTCAATGTTACCATGTTTGTCGTTGAATTCGTCCATGATTTTCAACGTGCGGTCGGTAGACGATCCATCAACGACTATCAAACGTTTCACTGGAACATTCTCATAAATTGACGTGAGACAGTCACTAAGCAGGTGTTCGCTGTTCTTCGTAAGCATGACAACGTCTACAGCAGCCATACGAGACTAATCTTCGCTATTTCCTAATTAAGATTGAGATTCCCACGCAGAACCCGAAAACGCCACGCAAAAAAAGGGAACTACTGCTTCTGACGTGACCGAATGCAAACATCATTCCAGCAAAAAGATGCACATGTCTCTTTTTCGTTTTCCCAGCAATCAACAATCAATAAAAAGGCTTTATATGTACATCATCATCAACACTAGATCGTTGAGAACAAAGGACGCAAAATGCCTGTTTTTGACTGGTTCAGCCACTACAGGAACAGATTCGGGCTGAAATGGCATATCATTGAAATACCTTATAGAATAGTGGACTTAGAAGTCCTAGCTGATTTCGAGACTATTCTAGGCGTGGGAAGCGAAAGGGCTCTGTTTGAGAACCTGCCCTCCAAAAATAAGTCAGCCATAGCCTCAGACGTAAGCCCAGCCCTGATGCGTTTGGCGGAAAAACATGGAAAGAACATCTAGGGATTTATGGCATGTGACGTTTTCAGCCTTCCCTTCAAAGATCAAAGCTTCGACTGCATCTATTTCAAGGCCTTATGGAACACTTTGACGAAACCAAGGCAACTGTCATATTGCGGGAAATGAGAAGAGTGGCTGAATACGTGGTTTTTTTCGGTTCCATTGCACACTTACAGGGGGCAACCATTGGAGTTTGAGTATCATAGGAAAACTGAAGAGTGGTTGGAGATCCTCTCAACTGCTTTTCGATTCAGGATTGCTCTTCCTTACCCTACGAGAACGGAAGCAGTTTTCATGGCAAGCCACAAGCAACTTCCCAAAATCAAGCGACTCAGAACGTTGGAAATACTCAAGAACGCCGTCTCCACCTCTTTGGATTGACCTGGCAAGGACGTATGGAGAAAGCCACCTTCCGTCATGGCTATTCAAAGATGTCGCTGATCGCTATGCCATGTTTTTATAGGAAGTGTTCCTAATCGTTCTGGACAGCTAGCAACGCGAAAAGTGGATGTGCACGTAATGGTAATGACCTTGGAGAAGGCCACTGGCATTGTGATTCGTTCCCTGACGCCGAATAAACCGTATCATGTGCAGTGGTTGATCACTAGGAAGTGTAACTATCGTTGCCGAGGCTGCAACGTCTGGCGGGAACAGGACGAGAAGGAACTGTCAACTGAGGAAATAAAGAGAGGGTTAGACGTTCTGCGGGAAATGGGCGTCGTTGAAGTTGTCTTGTCAGGAGGCAATCCTCTTCTGAGGGATGATATCGGAGAAATTATAGAATATGCTTCACGGTTTTTCATCACGACCGTCTACGATAATGGTAGCATGGCCGTTAAAAAAATCGAGGAGCTACGGAAAGCCGATTTCGTGGCAATCTCGATCGACAGCCTTGACCCAGAGAGGAATGATTATGTTAGAGGTGTGAAAGGTGCTTGGCATAACACGATGGAAGCCGTCAAGAAGCTTCGCAAGGAAGGCTTAGCTGTCAGCGTGTCGCCGACAATCTCCCAATTTAACCTGCATGAAATGCTGGACTTCACCAACCACTTTCTCAACAAAGGCGTTCCAATCTGGTACTGTCTGTACTCTTATGATGTCTGCGACAAAGAAGGCCAGCTCTTCAAGATAGGCAAGAAGAGCGACGAGTTTGCAATAGTCGATGGACAGGGAGTGGCTAACCTTTGCGATTCTCTCATGGAAATGAAGAAGAAAAACAGCAACATCCTCATGACAAGCCAAGTGCTAGAAGCCATCAAGAGCATGTATTTGACTGGCAAACGGACTTGGAAGTGCCGCGCACTTCAAAACTTTTTCGTCATAGACCACCTAGGCAGAGTTGCTGGATGTCACGTCCATGACCCAACAGCCACAATCTTCGATCTGCCCAAGGTCTGGAACAGCCAGGAATTCGATGCATTACGCAAGACCTACAGCATCTGCAATCAATGCACTTACATCTGCTACATTTTCTATTCTCTCCATGGAAGCGTTCTAGGCAATCTTCAGATCGCACAGGAACAATGGAAAAGCGCCAGACTACTACTAAGGAAGAAAAACGCTACGCTTCAAGATTCAGCAAGTTAGAGATGTGACGTTCGAGACCTTCCTAATAAGTAATTAGTCAGACACTCACGTTTTTGATGATGCTTCCATGTCCGGCAGATTCCTGAGTTCCTGCCACAAGAGGGACAATGCTTGAGAAACTTTGGTTGTTTTCACGTTTTCCTTCTCAAGCTCGGTTAATTGCATGATGGAGACTTTTTTATGTGCAGTTGATTTAAAAGCTTTTCGGCAGTCGCAAGTCACAAGAAAACAACAATCAAAGGTCAGCGCCCACAGCCCCAACGGTGCCGAATAAAAAACATGGAGCAGATAGTGTCTTCGTTGAAAACACCTTTCCTAAGACAGAGTGGGGAGGTCTCCCTAGTCCCTACTAACAGTCGCCTTTTCTTCTTTTCTGATAAACCTGATTGGAATCAGGCGCTTTTGAATATAAGGCTCGTGAGGATAGATTCCTTGCCCGCATTGTTGACGAAGAAGCTCTACCGTTCGGAAAATGATCATAGCGTAAAATACTGACTTGGAATTCTGGAATCCCAGAATTGTCCGAGACATAGACTGTCACCTTGCCAAAAGATTCGTTATCATCAAGGAAGGTTAATATTCCAAGAAAGGAGAACAGTGTAAGAGAGATGCAGAAAGTTAGGCGAATATGGAACACAGTAAGATGGCCAATTATCGCTGTCTTAACCATGGTCTTGGCTATCCTTTTTGGCACTCTTGTCATCTTGGGGTTAGGCTCAGGCCTGTGGATGTCCAGTTGGTGGTGGCTATTCAGCGGTCTTTTTGCTCTTGTACTGCTAAAATTCATTTACTCCGTGACGACCAGGAAAATCCTCAGAAAATTAAGCGTCGTTTACGTTTTGATCGTCTTCTCGGCAGCAATGCCAGTTTTTGCTGTTCATCAGGCTGCAGCATATCAGAGTATAGCACAAGGCCTCACTTCATCGAGAGAAATCAACCATTTTAGAAACATTCTTGGAAGAAGCTACAATTATACCGAGTTGATTCAGTGGGAGAATCGGTCACTTAGCTGGAATAGCTCATCGAGTATGGCAGTATATAACGATCCAATAGAGATTTATGAGCACCATCAAGCTCGCTGTCACGGATATGCTGTCTTGTATGCGGAGTTGTGCATTTCCCAAGGGTATCAATGCAGGATCGTAGTCAATATTTTTGGAGATCATGTATGGAATGACGTTAGGATAGAAGACAAATGGACTCGCATTGATGCATCTCCCACTGGAGCACCTTTGAGCCAGAATATCGGCTATCCATTATTTTATGAGGAAAAGTGGCATGCCGCCAATACTCGCTTTGGCATTTGAAGGCTTGTCAATAGTGGACGTGACGAGTAGTTACAGGAGTGATCACTGGAGTTTGCTGTCAATGCTGACCATCGTATTTGTTTCTATAGGTGTTGGGTTTGTAGTTTGCATCTATGTTATCTGGAAGAAGCTTTCCGTGGGCGACACTATAATGGATGCTGTAAGAGGGACGACCACGCGAA
>JBGOYR010000020.1:0-10881 GCA_041479765.1 Bathyarchaeia archaeon
AGGCGTCCGCGAAGGAACCGAGCATCTCGCAGCGGAAGTGGAAATAGAGTACTTTGACACTGAAGACAAACTGATTAGAGCCGTGTTCGACTTTTTGTGGATCTACCCTTTCGTGTTGACTTTCAACGGAGACGACTTTGACTTCAGTTACCTAACCCACAGAGCACTAAACCTAGGGTTCAGATACAGCGAGATTCCCATAGAAGTTGGAAAGCGCACGTGCCTACTCAAATACGGCGTACACATTGACCTGTACAAGTTCTTCTTTAACCGCTCAATCCAAATCTACGCCTTCAACAACCGCTACCGAGACGTAACCCTCAACGAAGTAGGCAAAGCCTTGATCGGCATTGAAAAAATCAAATGGAACAAGCCGCTTGGCGAGCTAACCTACTCGGAGCTCGCAAAATACTGCTTCAGAGACTCAGAAATCACCTACAAACTGGCAAGCTTCGAAGACGAACTAACCATGAAGCTCATTCTGGTTCTGGCCCGAATCAGCTGTATGCCCATGGAAGACGTAAGCCGACAAGGCGTTTCCCGATGGATAAGAAACTTCATGCAACGCGAACACCGCAAGCGAAACATGCTCATTCCAGAACCCCGCGACATCCTCGCCGTCAAAGGAAAAACGTCAACCAAAGCCATCATAAAAGGCAAGAAATACAAAGGCGCCATAGTCGTCGAACCCACACCCGGCGTACACTTCAACGTCGCCGTCATGGACTTCCCAAGCCTATACCCCTCAATAATAAAAGTGTGGAACCTAGGCTACCAATCCATCCTATGCCAACACCCAGAATGCAGAAGCAACCTCATCCCAGACACAACCAGCTGGGTCTGCACCAAGAAACGAGCACTCGAAAGCCTCCTAATCGGCTCCCTGCGAGACCTGCGCGTGCAATGGTACAAGAACAAAGCCAAAGACAAAACACTATCCTCTGACCTGCGAAGCTGGTACAACGTCGCTCAAGGAGCACTCAAAGTCATCCTTAACGCCAGCTACGGAGTGTTCGGAGCAGAAACTTTCGACCTCTACTGCCCCCCAGTGGCAGAAGCCACAGCAGCCATAGGAAGACACTCCATCACCCAAATACTCAACAAAGCAAAAGAACTTGGCATTCAAGTGTTGTATGGCGACACAGACAGCCTCTTCCTGAAAAACCCGTCAAAACAGCAAATCGAAGAGCTAGTTCACTGGACTGAACACGAACTGAAGATGGGATTGGACGTTGACAAGGTCTACAAGTACGCTGTATTCAGTTCTCGAAAAAAGAACTATCTCGGCGTGCTAGAGGATGGAACGGTTGACGTTAAAGGGTTGACGGGCAAGAAAAAGCACATCCCGATCTTTATAAGGAAAGCCTTTGACAGGATGAAACAGCGTTTAGCAACAGTGAAAACTCCGGCCGAATTTGAAAATGCCAAGAAAGATATAGCCGAAGTCGTTCGAGACTGCTACATGAAACTGAAGAGACGTGAATGGGAAAACATGAGCGAACTGGCGTTCAATGTGGTTCTAGGCGATGAACTGGACAGCTACAAGAAGACAACGCCGCAACACGTTAGAGCCGGAAGAATGCTGAAAGACAACGGCAGAGAACTGAAAGCAGGTGACCTCATAAGCTTCGTCAAAGTCAGCAAACCTCCACACGTGAAACCTGTCGAGTTGGCAACGAAAAGCGAGATAGATGTTGACAAGTACGTAGCCTATCTGCATTCAACGTTCGACCAAGTCCTAGACGCACTAGGTTTGGATTTTGAAGAAATAATCGGCTTAACAAAACTGGAACGCTTCATGTAAACCTTCCAGCAAAAAGGCTTAAAGACAAAACCACTATGAGTACGTCGACGGTGTTCGCTCTTGAAAGAAGACACCAAGAAACTGGTAGGCTATTGCGGACTTTACTGCGGCGCATGTGGAATACGACAGGGAAGAGTAAAACGAGGAGTTGAAAACCTCCGCAGAGTCATACATGCCTACGGATTCAACAAAATCGCTCCAGACCTCGCAAAATGGGAACCATCGCTAACACACTACGCAAAATTCGAAGAGGTCATGGACGGATTAGAGAAGCTTTTCGGAGGATGCCCCGGATGCGTGGATGGTGGCGGAAACCCGGGTTGTGTGATTCGGACATGCTGCAAAGAGAAAGGTTCTATTACCTGTGCGGACTGTGCCGAAATGGAAAAATGCGAAAAACTGAAGCAGTATGGGCAAGTATCGGAGAGGCTTCGAGAAATCAAAACCAAGGGCGTTGACAACTGGACTGATGAAATGCAAAAGAAAGTGGATGCAGGATTCTGCTACTTGGACGAAAGAATGAAGTGAGCCGTTCAGGGCTCAACTTTTAATCCGCGTGACTTCAACGGCTCGACAACGTTTGGACTGCTGAGCACTGCAAGCAGCAAATAGCCGATTCCTGCAATGACGATTAGGCTGCTGATCGAGAGGCTTATGACAAAAGCGCTCCAAATAGGCAACGAAATGCCGAAAATGTCTGGAGCCTGTTGCAACACTGGGTTTCCTTGCGTGGACAAATAGTACAGGTAGAGCCCGATGGGAACGCCGACCGTCAAGCTTCCAGAAACGCATGCAACGATTCGATTCCTTCTCAGCAAGAATATCAACAGAGCAGCCACGAAATTCACCAAAGGTCCAACGACAACATCCGCAGGATCAAGCCAATAATACGCGTTACTGAAACAGCCAATCGACACGCCCATGATTAGTGGCCAGCCGAACAATGCCGACAATGGAATCAAACAATCAGCAAGACGCAACTGAACAGGCCCATACGTTATGGGTCCCCCCATCGACGTCTGAACAACATTGATCACTGCATACAAACTTGCAGAAATAGCCATCAACGCCAGATCTCTAGTATCGAATCTCACTCTTTCACCTCCTACGCCCGGGATTTGTCATGGCGGAACGGGTGGAGGCCCACTCACCCGCCAAACAGTGCTAAACACACAATTCTAGACTATTAAATCTTGCTGGGAACATCATTTGCGTGGCGCAACGGCTTCTGCCTTTTCTTCTGGCTCAGTGGCTGCTTCAACTGTCACGCCGTCTTCTTCCGTGTCTTCTGTACCCACTTCCACGCTTACACCCTCAACTGGAGAGGCTTGCTTGTCGGAATGTAGAAGGTCGTTTGGAGGTGGAGGCGTGTTCAGGATGGTTGACATGAGGTACATGGCTGTGAACGCAGATTGGTATACTCGCTGAAAGAGAAGAGGGATCTTGGTTTCTGGATCGATCTCAAGCATCTTCTGTATGTCCGCATCCTTGCCTGTCAATGTAGCTGAACCGTCAACCTGGAACTTCACGATGCTTGGTTTAGTGGATAAGAACAGACTGAACCCGATGACGCTCATCTGGCTCTTGCGTTCTTTCTCCTCCAGCTTCGTCTTTACATCGAAATTCACAGTCCCAACAACGCCTTTAGAGGCCATTCTGTTACCTACTAAGCTTACTATTTCTATCTTAACTGAAACGTTTGGAATGACAGAAGCTGGACAGATAATAGATTCCCCACATCAACCAAGCATACGATAGGCTAGGCCTCTGACCTCCGCAACCTAAGCCTCGCCCAGAACTGATTTTTGCCTTTTGTGTGTAGCACGACGCTACATACACATTGCAACATGAAGACGTAAGAATGCCAGGCTAGAATAGGCCAAACAGCAAAGCAGCAGAAGTTGAAACGGCCACGATCAAGGAAATTATCAAGACCACTTGTCTTTCGGTTAGAGGTCGCTTGTACGTAATGAGCGTGACTAAACTTCGTCTGTGACCCGAAACTAGTTTCTTTCCATCAAGTGAAACGTTCGCCTTGGTTTTGAAGAGAAAGAACGTCAGCAGAATCAGCGATGAATTAAACACGTAGGGTAGAACAGAGATCACCAGATCAAACTTCAAATCTGAAATGATGGCAAAAGAAGCCAACGTTATGCCTATAGCAAAGGACCCCGTGTTGCCAACGAAGATTCTGCCACGAACATTCATAAAGGCAAGCAGAAGCCACACAACCAAAGGACCATACAATAGAATTGCATATGACCTGGAAACAATCATCAGGCCGATCATGATTATTGCTGGACAAACCGTTTCCAGACCATTTAATCCGCCGAGCTGGTTCACCGTGTTGGTGACTATAGTTACCAACAACGGAATTATTATGAAAAAGTAGTAAACGTCAAAATCTATAGTTCCAAGAAAAGGAAGAGCTATAGATGTGCGTACGGTGGCTCGAGACGCCCATGCCAAGGACATGAGCGGGATAGCTGCTATTATCGGAAGAAATGCTTTGTAACGCCATCTAAGGTCTATCCAGTCATCCAGCAAGCCAAGAAAACCGCCAAACAGGATACATACTACTAAGGTTAAGACTGGAGAGATTCCGTTCGAGACTGGGAACAAATCGAAGAAGTATACAAGAAAGAGGTATACAACACTGACAAGGACGTAGATCACTCCGAAACCATTGGGAATAAGGGGCTTGTCTGGCTTATGCTGGTCAGGAACCTTCGGAAACACGCTGTCCTCTTCCTCATCGGTTTGGATAGTTGGCTTCGTACAGTGACCAGTTGATCTTGTACAGGGCTATTATCGGAACTATGCCGCCGTATTTGTTCTTTGCTTCATCAACTGTGAGAGCTTTTCCAGAGAAGAACGCTTCATCAAAGTATGTCGGCTTTGTAGCATACTGCTCATCAGGATCCGCCACCTTGTCCGAGCACCACTGATTCTTAGCCCAACCCATCAACTTGTAGATCGTCGAGTTTCTTCCCGCGTTGTTCCAAGTCCACGTGCTGTTAGTGAATTCCCCGAAAGCCGTTTCATTAGCCCACGATGATTCCCTGTCAATCAGTAGCGTGTTGATGAACCTGTCCTGTGCCTTGCCTGAGATTCGAGCCATCCACATCCATTTTCCGTTGTCACCGCCTCCGCCATCAAGCCAGTTTCCGCCGGAATCAAAGGTGGCGAACACGAGCACGTATGCGGTGTTGTATTGTTTCAGAACTCTAAGCGAGGTGCTTTCATTCGCCATGAATGAAAAGCCTACGTTCTCTATCTGCGTGCTGTTTATCGTAGCATTATCCGCAAGCGTCGTCACGTTACCCAATATGGTCAGCCAATATCCATAGTCCCACCAGCTACTAACAACAGTGCTCGCGTTGAGATTGTTCTGAGTCCACTGAAGCATATCCAGCCACTCGCGCACCTGCTCACCAGGCGCGATAGGTAGGCTTCCCGCCGATATGGTTGTCGGTGTATAAGCCTGTTTGTAGACTTTGGGCATTGGAAAGGCAAAGTTCGTCATCAAAATCAGGAATATCAGGAACACGGCCACGCCGCTGAATTCTTTCCCAACATGCTCCACACTGTACTTTTTCTTCATGGTTATCTTTGGCGTCTCCTTAAGCAGAGTGTTGAACGGTTTCAAGATTCCCACCACACCAGCCGCCCCCAACAAAGCGAAACCCGGAGCTACAAGCACAAGCAGACGTACCATTGAACTGGCAAAGTACAGAGAGGTCAGACCAAATATCAAGAGGAACAAGTTTCTGTTGTTGAGATCTCTCAAAACGAAGAACAAGCCGGCTATGAAGAACAATATGGCTATGCCGAACTCGTAGTATATGGAGCCCCAAGCTGAAATCCTGTGCTCTGCAACAGATTCTATGAGTGGAGAACCAGCGCGCTCAAATGGGTTGAGCACGGAAATGAACTTGCCAGCAATGCTGCGCATGTAACCCATCTGCCACATCACCGCAAAACCTCCGACCAAGAGCGCCAAGAACACTGCAAACACTACAACTTTAGCTCGAGTCGACTTGAAGGCTCGGAAGGCTTCCAACATGCAAAGCAGCAGAAAGATTCCTGCAACCGGAAGCACTGCAAATGTAGTAAGATACGCTGGTGCAAGTTTTGGCACGTTAATTGCTACGAACAAGCCTAGACCGAAAGTTATGCTGTACGAAAGAAGCAAGTGCTGCGTGTACCGCCGGAGCAAGATCAGCACAAAAACGTAGAGAACCATAACGCCAACAGCGAAATAAGCCGCTCCCCATCCTGAAATGAAATATCCCAGCATCGCCCCCGCTCCAACCGCGTACTTCACCGCAGACCTTGTAGGTCGATCATCCTCAATTGAGCGCAAGAACAACAACACGAAAAGAATAATGAACGGTATCCCTACAATCTCATCATCAAACCATCCGACTGACGACCTTTGAATAAAGGATGGGCTTAGAGCGACAAAAAGCGCAGAAAGAAGCCCCATGGATTTTCCTCCAGCATCCTTGCCGAGGAAATAGATAACCAGGCTTGCCAACATACCGAATGCAGGTCCAAGCATCGCACAGAAAGTCATCAGATCAATGTTAACCCCTACCCATGACACTAGATCATACAGGAATGCCGCGGTCATGGGAAGACCCGGATACCCTGCCCCTGCAATATTTATGCCTCCGCGCCCACCTGGCAAGGACCATCTCTGGGTGTCTACCCATCCAGGTAGAGGCCAGGCCCAAGAAATGAACCCGTTCTTTACCAAGTATTGTGTGAAGCGATATTGAAAGTAGCCGTCGAATTCAGTTATGTGCACAGTATTCGTGGTGAGTTCCCAACGCAATGGAAACAGGCGTATGGCAAAAGCGACAAAAAGTATTATCGCCAAGGCCGAAATAGTCACCAGCGAATCGTGCGTAATCCTGATTCGCAGCTTTCCGACGCTTTTCAAGCCGTTAATAGCGTGTTCTCTTGTGAAGATGCCTCTCACATCCATTTTCGAGCCATCTCTTCTCCATAGATTAGTACACACATTACTAAGGTGTTTTATTATCCTTGCGGTTAAGTGAAGACCTTGAAAACGCTTGTAACCCTTTTATGTAGGTTTCCAAAAAGGCGGAAGACCGCGGAAATAGGGTCTCAGGCTGTTTTTCGTTTGGACCCATATCTCTCGGCGTCATAGAACGGAAAAGACACTGTCCTTGCTTTGACCAACTTGCTACGTATCTTCACGTTTACCGCGTTCCCTTCCTGAGCTTGAACCACAGGAACATAACCCATCCCTATGCCACACTTAAGCAGTGGCGAAAAAGTTCCACTGGTTAGCTGTCCTATCTTTTCGCCTGATGCGCTGTATATTTCGAAGCCTGGCCGTGGTATTCCTTGATCCAGCAGTTGTATCCCGACACGTCTTCGCTTAACCCCTTCCGTTTTCTGCTTCAGCAATGTTTCCTTTCCTATGAACTTGTCCTTCTGAAGCTTAACTACGAAGCTTAGCCCTGCTTCTAGAGGGGTCGTGTTTTCGTCAATGTCGTTCCCGTACAGACACAGTCCTGCCTCAAGCCTTAACGTGTCTCTTGCTCCCAAGCCGCAAGGTTCAATGCCAAACGGTCTGCCAGCTGCAAGGATGGCGTTCCACAGGTTTAAGGCATTTTCAGGTCTTGTCAACGAAGCATTCCAGACGAAAACCTCAAAACCATCTTCGCCGGTGTAGCCAGTTCTGGCCAGAAACACGTCGATGTTTGCCAGACGGGAAGGGCTACATTTGAATCGCTCAATCCCGCTCAGGTCTTCTGCAGAGATCTTCTGCAGTGTCTTCTCGGCATTCGGACCTTGAACAGCAAGCATGCCCACATCATCCGAAACTTGCTCAATTCTGACGTTGAACCCTTTGGCATGAGCAGTCATCCAATTGTAGTCTTTCTCTCGGTTACTTGCGTTGAAAACCGCCATGAACCTTTCCGTTTCCAATCGGTGGACGACGAAGTCGTCCATTATTCCGCCGCTCTCATTGCACATGACCGAGTATTGCGCAGCATTCGAGGATAGCTTAGAGACATCGTTCGTTATCACATAGTTTAGGAAGCGTTCAGCGTCAACTCCTGTGACCATAACCCTACCCATGTGCGAGATGTCAAAAATGCCGACACTATTCCGAACGGCTAAGTGTTCAGGAATTATGCCCTTGTACCAAAGGGGCATTTCAAAGCCCGCGAAATCGGTTAATTTTGCTGCCTGCTCATGTATTCTGTAAAGCTGAGTTCTACCGGTTCTGTTCATAAGGCTCCTTCCTCAACTGAAGGCTTACTTCACAGCGGGTTTTACTTCAACATCAAGCGGTATGAGCGAAAGCTTCTTGCCGCAGTTGGGACACTTTCCGTCATTCAGATGAAGAAGCTCGTCTGGAGGTTTGAGGTCAGCACCATCATACAATACACGCTTGCAGCCTTGACAAACAACGCGCTGAGGCATAAACGTTACACTCCGCAGTAATGAGGAAAGTAAGCAGCCTTGGCATATTTATTGATTGCTAATCAGTGAAAACGCGAGTATCTCCTATTCTGGCTTCTGCTGCTTCCTAGCGAACAGAAACGCGCTGCTCCACCAGCATATCAGTCAGGAACCTGCCCTGAAATCGGAGGAAGCACGGGTCTCCAAAAAAGAGTACAGGAAACACATGCTCCGACAAGATCACACGTATGCCAACAGGCTCTAGACCAAAAGCTCTTCGGTTGGTTCTTCCAGATAAGGTGGAAACTCCCAATCGCCTATCCGAAACTCGTTAACGAACACAAATCGGTCATCATCCAGCCTAACACATGCACAACGATGAATCCTGTCAAGCCTTCTCGAGGCCTCCACATCCATCAAGCTCAACAAAACGGCATGAAGAGTCTCATGCTCCACAATTTGAAGCAAACTGTAAACTGTAAAATGATTCCGCCTCCTGTGCCAATAAACGTAAATATTCTCCGGTTCTGAATCATTAACCCAGCCGCCTGCAATGAACCATGCTCGCTTAAGATTCTCTGAAATTTCCTCTCGCGTAGGAATCTTCACATCAAACACGCGCAAAACTGACCTAGAACTTGAAGCCTAAAACAAAAAAATGGAAGATAAGGGTTCTAGTAAGGAGGCATTCCGCCCATGCCACCCATTCCTCCTGGAGGCATTCCACCCTTCGGCATTGGTGGACCTTTGGTGCCCTTCGAAGAGATCAAATCGTCAATCTTCAGAATCATGTTCGCTGCTTCAGTAGCCGACTTAATCACCTGCAACTTTACCCGCAAAGGCTCAACAACCTTCATTTCAAGCATGTCTTTGACCTTCCCCGAAAACGCATCCACGCCAAAGTGTGCTCCATCAGTGCCCTCATGCTTGGAGCGCAAAGCCACCATGATGTCAATCGGGTCTAGCCCCGCATTCTCAGCCAGTGTCAACGGAATCTCCTCAACCGCCTCAGCAAAAGCCTCAACTGCAAGCTGTTCGCGACCGCCGACTTTCACTGCAAACCCTCTAAGCTCCTTTGCTACCTCCGCCTCAGGAGAGCCACCACCAGCCACAATCTTGCCGTCCTCCACAACGTTCCGCACTACACACAAAGCATCATGTAGCGAACGCTCAGCCTCATCAAGAACGTGCTCAGCACCACCTCGGATAACGATGGTTACTGCCTTTGGGTTTTTGCACTCTCTAATGTAAAGCAGTTTGTCTTCGCCGACTTTGACTTCCTCAACAGTCTTGGCATGTCCCAGTACTTCGGGCGTCAAGTCCTTGGCGCTAGCCATGATTTGTCCGCCTACAGCTTTCGCGAGCTTCTCCATGTCGCTACTGCTAACGCTCTTCACTGCCAGAATACCTTTCTTTGTCAAGAAATGCAAAACCAAATCATCGATACTTTTTTCGCTCAAGATCACATTCGCGCCGCTTTTTGCGATTTGGTCCACCATCTCCTTCATTATGCGTTCTTCTTCATCCAAGAACATCTGCATCTGCTCAGGGCTTTCAATGTTGATTTTCGCATCAAACTCCGTCTTTTCAATCTCAAGCTTCGCATTCAATAATGCTATTTTGGCATTCTCAACCAGCTTCGGCATCTGAGGATTGGCCACTTCCTTGTCGATCACCATGCCCTTGACAAACTCGGTCTCGTCCAAGCTTTTTCCTTGCTTCTTCAGAACCTTGATCAGGGCAATATCTGCCTTGACCTTGCCATCTGTCGTCTCAGCAACCTGCTTGACTGCCTTGACAGCTAGTTTCGCGAAATGCTCTCTCGCACCGGTGATACCTTTAGTCTCCAAAGAAACTAATGCTACATCAACAAGCTTCTTCTCGTCATCAATATCCACTGGGATACCGAGTTTTTCCAGAACCTCCAGCGCCTCGTCACTTGCCTTCTTGTATCCACTGATAATGATTGTCGGATGAATATTCTGATCCAGAAGATGCTCAGCTTTGATCAACAACTCCCCAGCCAACACCGCAGCCGTCGTCGTTCCATCCCCAACTTCGTTGTCTTGAGCCTTAGCAACTTCAACGAGCATCTTTGCTGCAGGATGCTGCACATCAAGCTCCTTCAAAATTGTTGCCCCATCATTGGTTATCGTAACATCACCAAAGTTGCCGACAAGCATTTTGTCCATGCCAAGCGGACCTAGCGATGTTTTCACGATTTCAGCAATAATCTTGGCAGCCATGATGTTGTTCTTCTGAACTTCTTTCCCAGTAGTTCTTCCAGTTCCTTCCTTCAACACCAGTATCGGAACTCCACCTGAAAGTGCTTCAGACATTCACAAACTTCCTCCTTTCACAATTCTCTCAATCAAACTTTGGAAAATCTACCAAAACCCACTTCTTATAAACGTTTCTGAGACTCGCCCACCTTAATGATGCGATACCCTGAAGCCTTACGAAGCCTATTCATAACTGCCAAACCCAAACCCTCGATAGGCACACCTTCAGCCACAATCACATCAACACCCTCCTCGTCAAACTCCCTCAGAAGCCTAAACAAGTTTCTCGCAAGGCCCGCCAGATCACTTCTGCTGCCCAGAGACTTCAACACATCTGCTTTGTAGCTG
>JBGOYR010000021.1:0-10651 GCA_041479765.1 Bathyarchaeia archaeon
AGCCACTTACTTCATGTTGGCAGAGTCAGAAAATTTCATATACTGGTCGAATAATCTAACACGCGGTGCCAAATCGTGAGCAGTTCATACTTCAAGAGGAAAGTTGAATGCATTGATGTTAAGGAGAAGAGCGTGTCTCAGCTTCTTACTGAAATGTCGAGAACAGCCTATCAAGGAAGGAAGCTCGGCGAGGCTGTAGACGTTTGGGAAGCCATGTTGAAAGAAAAGGATTTAACGATTATCATGGGCTTTTCCGGTTCAATGAGCACCGCTGGACAGTGGAAAATGATAAACTGGCTGATCGAGAACAGATTCATCGATGTTCTTGTCTCGACAGGCGCAAACGTTTCCGAAGATATCGTTGATGCCATGGGATTGGGTTATTGGCAAGGCTCACATCAAGTTGACGACCAACAACTTCTGAAAGATGACGTAAACCGGTACTATGACGTTTATGGAAAAGAAACTGACTACCGAGAAATGGAGCTGCTCATAACTGGGTTTCTGATGACGACAAAGAAGGGCTTTCCGTATACTTCCGCCGAGCTTCTCCACCAGTTTGGCCAATGGCTTAACCAGAAGGGTATCAAATGCATCGTAGCTGTAGCGGCCGCCAACAATGTACCGGTCTTCTCACCAGCACTAGCTGATAGCGCCTATGGCGAGACTTTCCTCATGGCCAAGAATAATGGGCACTCCATTGTGCTGGATAGTGTCAAGGAATTCGATCAGTTCGTCAGCATAGGCGAGAAAACGAAAGAGGTTGGCGTTGTCTACATTGGTGGTGGTGTACCGAAGGATTTCACACAGCTCCTAGCGATATCAGTCTCTCCGAGAACGAAGGATGAGGGGGTTAAAGGAAGAAGAGGCCACGTTCGCAAAGGCTTGAAGGAATACTACTATCCGCATCGGTATGCGATTCAGATCACAACTGATTCACCTCAATGGGGAGGCCTGTCTGGATGCACGTTGGAAGAGGCAATAAGCTGGGGCAAAATCGACATAGAAGGAAAGAGAGCAGTCTGTTATTGTGATGCGACCATTGCGTTGCCGTTGATAACACATGCGCTCAACGAGCGAGTCAAATTCAAGCGGAAGGCTCCTGACCTCTCGTGGCTTTTCAAGGCTGTTTCTTAAGCCTCCAGCCTTTCTATGAGCGAGCATACCATTATTGGAAGGATCAATGAGGCGTCCCCTTCGATCATTATGCGTTTTGCCTTTTCGCTGATTTTTCCCCATGAAACAGCTTCTCTGGGTCTGGCGCCTGAAAGGCTCCCGTCCCACTCGTCTGCCGTGCTAACGTATACAGCATAGTCTAGTCCGTCTCTGAACTGGTTCCACCAGAGCGTGTGGTGCTTCGAAATGCCGCCACCAACCAATAGAGCACCTGCCTTCTTGGCATTGAACACAATGTCGTTAAGCTGTCCAGAATCCTTCAGTAGGTTAATTCTGAAATCGTGGTCTTGTGAGAAGAGCCACATTTGGTATCCGACTGCACCGTCCGTGATGCCGGGCACGTAGACAGGTATGTTGTTCTTTGCTGCCCAGTAGAGGATTGATGTTTCGTTGCATATTCGTTGTCCTATTTCTTTGCAGAATTGACTGGAGGAGACTTCCTTGATTCTTTCTGTCCATAAGCCTTCAAGGACTATGCACATTTTCTTCTCGATTATCACGCCGTAGCTGTCGTTCGGAACGAGAATGTTTCCAAGCCGGTTGACGCCTGCTTCGCGGAGCTTAGAATCGTTCATAACGAAAGAGCCCTTGTAATACTTCTTCCAGCATCTGGCGATATCATGATCAAGCGCCCCGCAAGTCGTAATTACGACGTCGACGAGTTTGCGTTTCACGAGTTCTCTGATGGCGCCTCTCGTTCCTGTGGCGACGAGGTTTCCGGTGAACGAAAGAAACTTGACACAGCCTTTTTCCGTATTCATCCGCTCTAGGATCTTCACGCCGACAGCCAGTTTTCCGGCAGTGAAGCCCCAAGCCTTTTCCATCTGCATCACAAGTTCATCAACAGACATGACCTTGGAAAAAGTGTAATCTTCAACGACGTCCTTCAGTTTCAAGCGTTTTCCCTCCCTTCAGTCAAGAGAAATTGTTGATATCGACATAAATAGCTGTCGAAACTCCTGCGGGTTTCGAAGTCTGGTTTGTGGCTGTCTCCTATTTTGGTTCGTGCACACGGAGAGCGATTATGAGAACCATCGGGGCAGTTAGTGCTATTGTTATGTAGAACGGGAGTCCCGGGATTAGGTTGTAGAAGAAGTTGCCTAGCAGCATTCCTACGCCTTGGAAGATGTATCCTATGAAGTTGAGGAATCCTCTTACCTTGCCTCTGTTTTCGGGTTCCACAAGGCCTGCGGCAAGGGTCATGGCTGAGGACATGATCAGCAGAAACACTAGACCGTTAAGACACATTGAAATCATGATCGTGAAGAAGTTGCCGTAGGCGAAGATCAATGCAGATGCTGCGAGGACGATTGGTCCGAGCATCAGCGGGATTTTGGGTCCGATTCGGTCAATCGTCTTTCCGATCGGAATGGATGCAATCATCATGGTTACCAATAGCGGGATGAAGGTTATCCACCATATTTCTTCAGGGATTCCAAGCTGTTGATGTGCGTATACAGCATTGATCACGTTGATTTGGGCGTTTGCAAACATGAATATGATTTGAACGGTGAAAAGCCACAGTACTGATCGGGGTACGTTTTTCCAGACATTGATGACGCATTCTCTGAAGGCTTGAGGGTACGAAGAGATGAAATACCTGAAACGAATGGGCTCAGCACTCGTTATGGTTTCCTTGAGCCTCAGCCTCCATATTGCTGCAATGAGATAAAGAACTAACACAAAGAAGTAAACTATTCGCATGCCCGTGATGAGTCCAAATTGCAGTAGAAGAAGACCACCGATTACGGGACCTGGTGTGTTGAAGGTTCCGTGAATCATCTGTATTAGTGAAGAGCCTATTCCCCTGCGTTCTGGGGGAAGTGAATCCTGAACCATCGCAAAAAGGGCAGGCTGATATATCAAACAGAGGCCTTGCACGGTCGTTCCTATCAATATGAAGTGCCACCCGTACCACGTTAATCCCATAAACGAGAAGGGCTCCGCGGGGGCAAGCGCAAAGAAGACGAAGGAGAAGGCTAATCCAAAAGTCATTGTTGTTATGAGCCAGCGTCTTCCGTACTTGTCTGCAAGGTATCCTCCAGGAAATGCGACGGCTGCCATGGCGAGAAAATTGGCAAGGCCGATTATTCCTAGAGCCATTGGAAACTCTTTTCCGCCCAGGGCTTGAACGTAATACTGATAGTTTGGAACGGGTGTTTCCATAGCAATATCCATTATGACCCAACTTATGATGAGAATCCGATAGTTGCCTGAGATGAAGCTGAACTCGCGTCTGAGAAAGCTAGTCAGTGGAGAGAGCTTCCGTCCGAGAAAGTCTCTTATCCCCATCAGCTTCACTTTCGCGTGAGACCAGAGAAACAGGCAATATAAGGCTTAACCTGTATGTGCCCAGTTTCTATGATTTACGTTGAGATCAATTGACTAGATATGTTATGATCTTTCCGTACAGGTCCTTGTTTCTTAAGTCTTCGTAACCTGCATAAATGCTTGGGTTGTCGTTCACTTCAACAACTACGTAGTTGCCGTTAGCTTCCTTTATGTCTACGCCATAGAGCCCGTGGCCAATCACTTCGCACGCCTTCAGAGCGAGTTCTTTCAATGGGGCTGGCGCGTTTTCCCGTTTTAGAGCTACTGTTCTGCCCCAGACGAACGTCGGCTTGCCTCGGCGCTTAGCCCCGTGTTTCCATCTGCCTTTGGGAATCATGTATTTGCACACGTACAGAACTTCATGGTTTAGCACGCCGACGCGCCAGTCGAAGGCGGTTGGCATGAACCGCTGAACGGCCAGAACGTCGCTTTTTCTGAAGAACCGTTTCGCGACATCGCGGAAGCTCGTTTCACATGCGGCTTTCTCCACGTATCTTGAGAAACTCGTGTAAGGCGCTTTTATGACGACCGGCTTTCCGAGCTCCTTGAAGATTTGCGTGAGTCTTCTGTGGTGCATGTCTTCTCTGTTTATGAAGACCGTTGGAATGTGCGAGATGCCGTGTTTCTTGAACAGCGCGTATTGATGGATTTTGTTTCCGCATATCTGAATCGATTCGGGATCGTCAACCACTCTGAGACCCAGTTCGGTCGCAGTTTTGGAGACCACGTAGGACGTGAACAGCGGGTCAGTTGTGGCCCTTATGAAAACTGCATCATACTCTGGAATTTGTGAGATGTTTTCCCTGAACATGAAATTGAGTTCATGGCCGAAGGATTGGGCGGTACGTCTGAAATTGTTGAGCGCCTTTTCTTCTCTCGGATCAGAGAAATTGTATTTTTCGACGAAGCAGGCGATCCTAGCCAACCATAGTCACCGTTCTGGACATTTCAGAAATCTCTGCAGAAATCAGTTCTAAATCGTCTGGAAGAATCTCTTCCTTTCTCAGTGGCTGAAGTCCGCACAGATAGGTTTCTTTGTCGGTTCGTTGAACGTGCAGTTTGCACATTGGGATCTTGAAAACCTGGTAGACTCTTTCAGAAATCCTTCCCAAGTTTTCATCCAGTGCGCATTTGCCGAAGATTGACTTGAACGAGAGCATTTCTCCTATGAGCGGCTGGGCACATACGGCGAATTTGTAGTTCATTTCTAGGCTTTTCACGGCTCGATAGAGTGCGGCTCTATTTTTGGCGATTCTGTAGCCATCGTACATGAAGGGATTAACGGCGAACAAAACTATCGGGAACTTGGTTTCGGCTAGTATTTGTTTCACGGAGCTTGTTGTGAGGTTGGGGAGTGTTGGGATTCCGGCTTTCCGCGCCTTGAGAAGCAAGATAGGGGTGCGGTTGACGTCGATGATGTTCTCACTTGTTGGGATGACGGGGTTGTCTAGGATTTCGGCGTGCATGGACACGTAGTAGCCTGTCTTCAGG
Organism: Bathyarchaeia archaeon; assembly: GCA_041479765.1. Lineage (GTDB taxonomy): Archaea > Thermoproteota > Bathyarchaeia > Bathyarchaeales > Bathycorpusculaceae > DATKKK01. The sequence goes on from JBGOYR010000021.1 coordinate 4,999, forward strand.
TATCGATAGTCGTTGTTGAGGTTGAGAGTGAATCCTTTATTTTGTGATGCAAGAAATTCTGCGGGTTTTATGGTTTGCACGTTTTTTGGAAGGTCTAGGTTAGAGACAACGAGCACCCATGTGACACCAGATGATTGAAATGTTCGCTAATGCAGCTTACGTATTTAAGATTAACTGATGCCTAAAGTTAAATTCCTGAATAGTCACAAAGCCCGTTAATAGGCGAATAAACACGTACAAATCCCTTGAAGTGTTCGGCCCAGAACACGAATACTCACTCGTAAACAATGAACTCAAAGCCATGCCCATCGCCGACAAAATTATGAAAGACTTCCACGGACGCATCGTCAACTCCGTAGAGCTACCTGGCTTCACGTTCGCCAAAGAGCTTCAACTACACGTCATGGAAATCAAACCCAACCAGCCCTTCAAGTTGCCTCTTGACTTCGAAGAAACCATGCAAGAAGCAGTCATAACGATGAACGACTTTCTGCAACGCAAATACAAGGCGAATCTGCTGGGAACCGGGATGCACCCCCTACTCAAGCTTGAAGAAACAGGCGTCTGGCCACATCGTCACAGAAAGATCTACCAAGCCTACAGCAAAATCTTCAATCTGAAACGACATGGATGGCTTAACATTCAAAGCTACCAGCTGAACCTTCCCTACGCAAATGAAGACGACGGGATAGCAATGCATAACATGCTAGCGAACATTCTAGCGTATTTGCCGGCCGTCGCAGCTTCTTCGCCCATCTTTGAAGGCAAGCTTGGCAAGGATGTTGACAATAGGTTGCGGTTCTACATGGAGAATCAACGCGAAATCCCATCGGTGACCGGCAATGTCGTTCCCGAATATGTGAAAAGTTTCGAGCAATATGAGAAAAAAATCATTGGAGGATATTCTGCGGACATGGCACGCGCCGGCGGAGATGAGCTTCTGCTTGGGCAGGAGTGGGTTAACTCTCGGGGAGTGATTTTTCGGTTTGACCGGAGGGCGCTTGAGATTCGTGTGATGGACGAGCAGGAATGCATCAAGTCTGATGTTGCATTGAGCTGCTTCATTCGTGCAGTATTAAGAGGATTGATGAAGGAAAAGACTGAGCTGTTGCCTCACAAGCTTCTAGTAAGGGATTTCGGCTCAGTAATGGAGAAGGGGCTGGACGCCGCTGTCCACCATCCATATGGACGCACGGCGCGTCGGGTTTGTTCGTGGCTTCTGAAAGTGGCCACGAAAAACGCATTCGAAGAGGAGAAAAAATACCTTCCGATAGTTCAGAAGAGGATAGAGCGCGGGAACCTGTCTGACTTAATAGGCGATAGGGTTCGGCGCAAGGCTCAAAGGACGGACTTTGAAGAGGCGATTGTGAGCGTCTATCTAGAGCTCATCAAAAACCTTATTGACAATGAACCATACTTCTAAGATGCAACAGAGAAATCATTTATGCCCTCAAGACACAAAAACGGAAGACAGAGCGACTTCTTCGACACATGCAGTCGATGCAAGACAAACTATAGCTGCTGTCACGATACAACACCTCCGGTGACGGGTGAGCGACGGAGAATCATCGAGGCTTATCTGAAAAAACAGAATATCGATGTCGAAGAACCCTTTGCCGAGACCGAATACGTTTTTCCAAGACTGGATACAGACGAGTATTGCGTTTTTCACGATAAGAAGACTAGGAAGTGCATAGTTCATCCTGTGAAACCTGAAACCTGCGTAGCAGGACCTATAACGTTCGACATTAACGTTCGAACGGGGAAGATTGAGTGGTTTCTGAAAATGGACAAAATCTGTCAACTTGCCGGCGTAGTAGACAAGGATAGGGACGTTTTGCAGAAGCATCTTGAATCAGCCAAGAAAGAGACAACGAGGCTCGTGAAGGAGCTTAAAGGTGGAGCTTTGAAGGCAATTTTGAAGAAGGACGAGCCTGAGACGTTCAAAATAGGCGAAGATGACGCTGACAAGGATGTCTTAGACAAGCTTCTGTAGTCAAGTTGTATTCTGAATCTGACTTTCGAATATGAACAATCCATACTCTCAGTTCATACAACATAAATCCCACATCCATCACGAATGTCTTCTAAGAAACCAAGGCTTTGAGGATGGAAAAAGTGAGCAAGGTGAAGAATAATTGTCTGATTGAGGTGGAAGTCCCTTCTGGGTCAGAAGGCTGGCAAAAAGTGGTAAACCACGAGATGAGACAAGCGCTCGACAAACTGAAAAGCTCGATAGAAGCACTAGGCGGCAAAGTATACATAAGATACTAGAAACACTGGCGATCTTCAGGAACAATCCCACTTTTTTGAATTCGTGTTTTCAGAAACGAGAAGACTGAATGAACTGCAGATCAGCCCCCTATTAGCGTGTCTTTCCTTTACTCTTCAGTCTCAAGCTTCGCAGTGCTATGTTGCGATTATAGTCGCCACCAGCTGCAATCAACCATTGAAGGTCGCTAGGCTCTCTTGTCAAAACTGAATTGCCACAGGAAATCCGAAGTTAGCTCTTTTGGCGGGCCCGCGGGGATTTGAACCCCGGTTCTCCGGCTTTCTTCCACACATATGGTGCCCGGAGGCTTACGCACCCTAATCTTGCATCAGGGTTCGGCGCCTTAATCCGTACTGGGCAACGGGCCCTTCCTTTCCATAGGATACAGTAGAAGAGCTTTACATGAATTAACTGTTGCCGTTCCGTGCTAGTCGTTGAAAGATAGGTTGAACCAACAAGACGGGTCAGATAGACTTGCAGCACAGGTTTGTCGGGCCTATTCTGTTTCGGTCAGCTCTTCGTTTATCCACCATGCTTTCTTCTTGCCTGACCTTTCGCCAGCATAGAACTCTATTACCGTCTTTCCAAGCTGCTTCTTTGACGTGCTTTGAATTCTTCTGAGCCTGTTCAGAACCAGCCACCTGTTGGTCTTCAAATACTCAGCTAACTCAGGCGTCGTTCCACCCTTGTAGTGAACGAGGTAATCGATGATCTTGTGATCCAGTTCGTCCAGCCCAAACGAGTGCGGGTTTACCTTTCCGCGGTCGTACGTGAGCATCTCCAAATCTGCAAGGTACTTCTTTACCTGCGAGAATTCTTGCCACATCTTCTCAAACTTGTTCTCCAATTCCAAAACCTTGTCAGGCTTAGGAGTCTTTTGCATCTTCTCAACAATCGCATCGCGTACAAAATTGCTTCTGTCGCCTTCAGGCACGCGTAGCATTAGCTCTTTATAGACCTCATCAGAAATCTTCACCGAAATCGTCCTCATCTCGCTCATAGCAAATCTTCTCGTTCGTTCCGACTGACTACCTATTGTGGCATGATTCTTTTACGGCTTTCTTCAGCGAGTTTTCTAGAACCGCGCCCTGAGTTAGACATGGAGAATTGTTTTAGGTGTATGAGTATGACTGCAAAGACAACAGTCTCTCTCATAAAATGCGATGTTGGTTCGCTTGCAGGCCACTACGTCGTTCCCGAACCCCTTCTCAATATTGCTGAAAAGAACCTCAGACATGCACAAGAAAAAGGTTTGATCAACAGCTAATATGTTTTCAATGCTGGAGACGACCTCCAACTCCTTATGGTTCACCAAAAGGGCGAATCAAACCACGTAATCCACGAACTCGCATGGAACACCTTCAAGGAAGCCGCAAACAAAGCACTAGAACTCAAACTCTACGGCGCAGGTCAAGACCTGTTGAAAGATGCCTTCAGCGGAAACATCCGCGGCATGGGTCCTGGCGTCGCTGAAATGGAAATAGAAGAAAGACGTTCCGACCCCATAGTTGTTTTCGCAGCTGACAAAACCAGCGCAGGCGCCTTCAACTTCCCACTCTACCGCACATTTGCCGACCCCATGAACACCGCAGGGCTCGTAATCGACCCGAACATGGCAGGAGGCTTCAAATTCGAAGTCATGGACACCATGGACAACACCAAAGTCATCCTCAAAACCCCAGAAGAAATGTACGATCTCATCGCTCTGATCGGAACCGTTCAGCGCTACATGATTTCAAGAGTCTGGCGAACCAGCGACAACCTCATATGCGCCGTCGGCAGCGTCACCCGACTTTCACAGATTGCCGGAAAATACGTCGGAAAAGAGGACCCTGTGATGATCACACGTGGACAGCATGGTCTCCCCGCCATAGGCGAAATCCTAGTGCCCTTCATGCACAGCTACCTCGTTGAGGGTTGGATGCGCGGAAGTCACTGGGGTCCAATAATGCCTGTCAGTCTCAAGGATTCAAAATGCACTGCTTTCGACGGACCACCAAGACTAGTGGCCTTAGGCTTTCAGGTTTCAAATGGCAAGACAGCATGCGACGATAACGGAAAGCCAATGATCGCAGACATGTTTGACGATCCAGCGTTTGATGTTGCAAGAAAGGAAGCCATGGAAATCGCATGTACGCTAAGACGAATGGGCGAGTTCGAACCTGCAAGACTGGGCCCAGAAGAGATGGAGTATACTACGCTTCAACAGGTTTTGGAAAGACTAAAAGAACGGTTCGAACCGGCTAGCAACAGACCTGAACCATTATCACGTGCGGCTACGCGCCTCTTACTTTGGCCAACTCTTCAACTCGCTTCCAAACGACCTCGTAGAGCTTTTTCCGAAGCTCTTCTCCGGTCATCTTCTGTTCCCTGACGAGCAAGGTCTTTCTTGCAAGTTCCGCATCGCCTAAGCCCGTGAACCAAGCTTCAAAGTCTCCACGGTTAAGGTGAAACTCCAACGAAACCACGTCTATCTTCCCAAGCTTTTCGCAGAAGTCTTGCAAGCTTGTGGCAAAGATGTCTATTGGCTTGCCTAGGTCAGCGTAAAAGTGGAATGCTCTTTCTGCTGGTAGATATGTCAGAATCTCGGCTGCTTTCTCTTTGTCAACTCCCGCAATCCCTAGTGACTTCTTCCCCTTCTCTGTTATAACGTAAAAACCCTTCTCAGGAGAAGCTGCGTATTCCAATTTCGCGAGTCCAATAATGTGCATCATGACTGCTGGAAACTGCACTCCTGTGTCTTTGGCTATTTCCGTAGCCTTGGCTGGTTTGTCAAGCATCCACATCGTTTCAAGGATCAAACGTTTAACAGGCGATATGCTCATCACTCGTTGCGCTCCATCTCTAGTGTACTACCCATCTGCTTAATAGTCTTTTCAAAGTTTCCCTTTCTAACACATGGCTTCGGGTACAAAGACTGCCAATAATGAACTAGCTGCTCGCACAAAAGACCAGAAAGATGATCTGAAGGCCTGCAACAATATGAAGGAATAGCAGAAAACGGAGGATGAAAGACACGTGACAGAATGGAACCAAATCCTTCGAGAAAGAGTGTACAGTCCAGAAGAACCAGATGAGCACGTTGTGCAGTTTGCTGGGCTATTATTGGAAAAGAAAGCAGTGAATATTCTTGATCTGGACTGTGGCGCGGGAAGGCATGCAATCTACTTCGCGAAGCGAGGGTTTGAAGCTTATGGAGTGGACTTCTCTGAGACCGGCCTGAAGATGGCCAGAAAAAGGCTTGGGAAAGAGAAGCTGAACGCATTTCTCGTGAGATGCGACATGAAAATGCTTCCCTTTGTGGGCTCGAGTTTTGATGCTGCAACCTGTACTCGCGCAATCTACCATCAGAAAACTGCAGACATTCAGGAGGTCCTTCAT
>JBGOYR010000022.1:0-10507 GCA_041479765.1 Bathyarchaeia archaeon
AATCAGTATGCAGAAGGTTAAAGTTATTATAATGGGCGCGGCTGGCAGAGACTTCCACAACTTCAACGTGTTCTTCAGAAACAACGACACCTACGAAGTCGTGGCGTTCACAGCAACGCAGATACCGGGCATAGAAGGACGAACCTACCCAACCGAACTTGCAGGCCCAAACTACCCGAACGGAATACCAATCTACCCAGAAGAAGAGCTGCCCAAACTGATAAAGAAGCACGATATCGACCAAGTTGTCTTTGCTTACAGCGACATTTCCCACGAGAATGTCATGCACAAGGCTTCACTAGTTATGGCCAATGGAGCCGACTTCCGGCTGATGGGACCCAAAACAACGATGGTGAAGTCGAAGGTTCCTATCGTTTCAGTGTGCGCCGTCAGGACAGGATCAGGAAAGAGCCAAACTTCGCGGATGGTTGCAAAAATCCTGAAAAGCAAAGGGTTGAGGGTTGCTGCAATCAGGCATCCGATGCCATACGGGGACCTGCGAGAGCAAATCTGGCAACGCTTCGCTTCATACGATGATCTGAACAAGCACAAGTGTACAATCGAAGAAAGAGAAGAATACGAACCACACATTGACAACGGTATAGTCGTATATGCCGGAGTTGACTACGAGAGGATTCTACGGGAAGCCGAAAAAGAATCAGACGTCATAGTTTGGGACGGAGGCAACAACGACATGCCCTTCTATAAATCAGACCTGAACATTGTCGTAGCCGACCCGCACAGACCTGGACACGAACTCACGTATCATCCTGGGGAAACAAACATTCGAATGGCTGACGTTGTCATAGTCAATAAGGTAGACACGGCAGACCCAGAAAAGGTGAAGCTGGTCAAGGAGAACATAAAAATGGTGAATCCGAATGCTAGAATCCTGGATGCGGCTTCACCGGTAACCGCCGACAGGCCTGAGTTGATCAAGGGAAAACGGGTTCTGGTGATCGAGGACGGCCCGACATTAACTCATGGAAACATGCCTTATGGGGCTGGCACGATAATGGCGAGAAATTCTGGCGCAGCCGAAATAGTTGATCCGAAGCCATACGCCGTGGGTTCGATAAAGGAGTCTTACAAGAAATACACGCATCTTGGCGCCATTCTTCCAGCACTGGGCTACGGTGACAAGCAAGTGGCTGAGCTTAAGGAAACGATTGATCGAATTCCCTGCGATGTTGTTGTTATTGGTACTCCTATTGACCTTAGAAGGGTGATCACCATTAGCAAACCCACGGTTCGTGTGAAGTACGAGCTGAAGGTGCTGGGTCCAATCTCGTTTGAGCAGGTTCTGGATGAATTTCTTCAAAGGGGCAAGAAAGCGTGAGTAACGAAGAGACCGAAATTTCACGTGTCAAAGTGAAATTCCTCATTGAGGCCCTAGGTGAAGCGGAAGGAGAGCTCGTGCGCTTTCTGGCACCCAGAACAGTAGACATGATAGTCAGAAAACTACCGATAGAAGGCAGAGCGGCCCTCTGGAAAGAGGAAATCTACTTTGAAACACCGATCAAAATGGGCGAGGAGAAAGCCAAGGCTACGGTTGAAAAGGGAACAATTGCCTTCTGGCCCATGGGAAGTGCCATATGCATATTTCATGGAGAAACCCAACCATACAGCCCCGTGAACAACCTGGGCAAGATCACCAAGAACCTCGAGCTATTCAGGCAAGTGAAGAGTGGCACGAAAATCAGGATCGAACTCTTAGTAGATCAAGGAGCTCTCGTGCCAAAAGTCTAGAAGCCTCGTGCATTCAGCCACTACTTCTCTTCTCTCGCTCTTGGTCTTCAACACTTTGAGAAACTCGATACGCTTCTCAACTGAACGCTTTTCCGCGGTACCGCCATAATAGAGCACGCCATCCAAGTATTCTTTCATGCTATTGGCTTTTTGTATCAAGAGGCTGGCAGCGTCAACAGGATTCTTGACGGCGTATTCGTTTGCCCAGATTGCAGCGTCGGCTTCATGAAGCTGCGTAAACCCGTCAATCTCCATTATGCTACGGATGTAGGTTCTGAAAAAATCGTAGTAGCCAGCAACTTTGATGAGTTCAAGGATCTCTTCCACCTTGCGCTTGAAATCCGGTTTTCCATCAACCACTAGGTCATGTTTGTAACCTTTGTCGATAAGCTCCTTGGCGTTCTTGACTTCGCTTTCAGTGTAGATTCTCTGTGGAAAATCCAAACTAACACCTGACCTGATGAATGACCATTGAACAACAAAACCATTGGGAAAAGGCAAACCTTGAAGCCTAGTCTGCCTTGTAGATTTTGATGTTGTGGCTTCCCGAAACGAGTTGGACCTTGCCGTTTTCTTCGAGTTGACGCAGAAAATCCTTCGCCGCGCTCATGCGTATCCCAAAGCGCGAAGCCACCGAGTACGGCGTCAAGACGTGCATTTTCTTAACTTCGCCGATGACCTTCTCGCTCTTGATGTCTGGAGCCAATATGCTGAGTGGCTTCTTTTCCTTTGGAGGCCCTGCCTTTTCCTTCTTCTTGCCTTTGTCTTTTGTCTTGTCATCCTCGTCCTTCTTGTCTTGCATGCGTTCCATTTGCTTCAGGTTGAGCTTTTTCTTGCCACCCATGTTTTTTCAGCTTCCATTAGGCTTAAGGTTGTTTCGTGGTTCTTTAGGGTTTCTACGACTAAGCAAACTGGGCTATTTCAATCTTATGCTTGCTTGGGCAAAAAGAAAAGAGAAACTTGTTGGAAAGCCTATCTGACCATGATTTTCTTGGCAGCGATTTCGATGTCTTCAGACTTTATGGTTTTTCTGCCAGCGTGCATCGCAAAATCGAGAGCTTCCTTGGCGATCTTCACGCCAATGCCCTCTAACGCCTTGGCAAGTTCTTTTGCTGCTGCTTCGCTTACTCTGTCGGCCCCTGCCTTCTTACACAGCCTATGCATCGGAGCTACAGCCAATTCTAGTTCGACCATAACGGTTCTCCGAGCGTCTTTTTCTATTTCAAGCAATATTTAAGTTTATTGTCAGTAACGCCAGTTAGATTTTCGTGCTTCGTCAGCTTATAGCTCTATCTGCAACTGATCTCAAGTACTCTACGCCGAGTTCCCTCACTTTCTCAAGACTCAAAGAAGCTATCTCTCTCAAACTGAAGGGACCCTAGTTCGCGTGTCCTCAGTATTTCCAGTCAGACGAAATCCACCCATTGCCTGATTGGTGCAGGAAATTATAAAAGCTCAACCTAGCCTAGTGTTGTGAAAGCCCGGTTCCACATGAGATTTGTCGATGCCCACATACACCTTTCAGACGAAGAATATTCGAAATGCACAGATGAAATCATGGCTGACGCCAAGAAGGCGAATGTTGTCGCCTTGGTTTCGAATTCGATGGATTTAAAAACGAGCATTGAAAGCGTGAAGCTGGCTGAGAAATATCAGGGAATGGTCTACACCGCCTTGGGCATTCATCCCTGGTCTGTGCAGGCTTTGACAGATGATGAGCTTCAGCAGACGTTGGACTACATTATGAAACAAAAAGGAAACAAAGCACTGGTTGCGATTGGCGAGATTGGACTTGACTTCAAGTACGAGAAAGTGATGGATAAACAGCTGAAAGTTTTCGACAAGATGCTACATCTTGCCGAGGAGCTAGACCTACCCGTTGTGGTCCATTCGAGGGGCATGACAGAAAAGATCATTGAAATGCTCCCTTCATACAAGGTCAGGAAGGTTCTGTTGCACTGGTTCAGCAATCCAATAAGCGCACTACCCAAGGCTGTTGAAAATGGATACTACATCACGGAAGGACCGGTAACCGTCTACTCGAACGGTATCCGTGATGTGGTCAGAAAGGTGCCGCTGAATAACTTGATGACGGAGACCGACGGCCCAGTGCGGTATTTCAAGTCGCCTTTTGATGGAAAGAGGACAACACCTGCTTTCATTCCTCTCGTGATAGAAGCCATAGCGGAAGTCAAAAGAATGGATGTCGACTACGTCGCGACACAGATTCTGAGCAATTTTGAAGGCTTTTTTGGGACAAGGTTAAATTAGTCTTGTGTTGTAGTGAGTGCTCATCCTACTGTATGGTGTTCATTGGAGCACAATGATAGTGAAGAAGACCCTTGGAGGAACAGAGTATGGGAAATGTTCGAACAGATCAGGTTAAACGCACTGCAAAAGAGCTTGTTAGGCGGTTCCCTGACAAGTTTTCTGATAATTTTGAGAATAATAAGCGTCTTGTCAACTTGCTTTTGCATGGTACGACGTTGAAGATTAGGAATCAGATTGCTGGGTATATTGCGCATTCGCTTATTGAGGTTGAAGAAGAGCCTTTGGAAGAGGCTACAGCTGAAGGTGCTGAAAAGGGAGAAAGCGATTAGGCAAGCTTTGCCGAGTAGCTTCCTCAAACCTGAAGAGATGCTTTGAAATGATGGACGAGTACAGGAAAGGTTGGGCCTTACGGTATATGCGAGAGGCAAGAGCGGAGCTTGCGGCGGCGAGGAAAATGCCTTACATGGCGCCCAGCCTCGTGTTGGAAGCCATTCGAAAAGCCCGAAACGCTATTTACTACAGTTTTGGGGAGCCAGCCTTCGTTGAGATCGCGGTAAGAGAATCGGCTGAAAAGGCACAGCCTATTGAAGACCCTGTCTTGAGGTGCCTGATTGACATTGAAGTGATCGTTCAGCAGATGTCGCAGGTTGAGGATGTGGATGGTGAACGTGCGCTTAAGCAGGCAGACGGCCTAGTCCAGTTAGCTTCTGACATCGTCGAGACGGTGACGGGAGAAAAAATAGAAGATTAGAAAAGCGATACTATCGCTTTTCCAGACCCTTAGCGATGCGATCTAGGGCTTTCTTGATGTTCTCTATGGAGTTTGCGAACGACAATCGCAAATAGCCTTCACCATACTTGCCGAAGCTTGTTCCGGGCAGAACAGCTACGCCAGCGTTGTAGAGCAGGTGATCGCCGAGTTTTCGGCAGTCCATGCCGGTTCCGGTTATGTTCGGGAACACGTAGAAGGCTCCGTGTGGCTTTTTGCATGTTATGCCTTTGATGTTATTCAGTCCTGCGACGATGACTTCGCGGCGTTTCTTGAATTCAGCCACCATTCTTTCCGGTTCAGTCTGTGGTCCATTGAGTGCTTCGACGCCTGCCAGTTGCGTGAATGTGCTGGTGCAAGAGTTCGAGTTGGTCATCAACTGTGCACACTTCAGGGCAAGTTCCTTGTTCATGACGCCGTAGCCGAGTCTCCAGCCGGTCATAGCATAAGTTTTCGAAAAGCCATCCAGCAGAATCGTCTTCTCCTTCATTCCCGGAAACTGTGTAATGCTCTCATGCTTGCCTTCGTAGATTATGCGGCTGTAGATTTCGTCTGCAAGCACGTACACATCTTTTCTGTCAGCAACGCAGTCTGCAATGACCTTCAGGTCGTCTCTGTTCAGAACACCGCCTGTCGGGTTTTCTGGAGAGTTAATTATTATCATCTTGGTTTTCTTGGTTATCTTTTGCTTGAGGTATTCGGGGTCGAGACTGAAGTCGTTTTCTTCCTTGAGAGGAATAGGTACTGGTTTGGCGTCGACAAAGTTTATGAGTGACTCGTAAATGGGGAAGCCTGGGTTGGGGTACATGACTTCGTCGCCGGGGTTAACGAGTGCAAGGATGCTGTAGAACATTATTGGCTTGCCGCCTGGCGTTACGACAACTTCCTCTGGAACGACGTCTAATTTCCGGGTTTTCGAAATGTATCCTGCTATGGCTTGACGCAGTTCCGGCATACCCGCTGACGGAGTATAGTGCGTGAAGCCTGAGTTCAGGGCTTTTGTAGCAGCGTCTTTGATGTTCTTTGGCGTATCAAAATCCGGTTCGCCTATTTCCAAATGCACGACGTCTTTTCCCTGTTTTTCCAGCGCTTTTGCTTTGGCGAGTACTTCGAAGGCTGTTTCGGTTCCTAATGTTTCCATTCTTTTTGCGAAGATGGGATCCACTTGAGTTCACCTTGATTTGAAGGAAAATAAGGGTAAAAAGGTGGAGGTATTTAACTATTGCAGTTTAACTGGCAGCAAATGAACGTTCTAGAACAGTTTTGACAGCGGGCGCGTTTTCATCACGTCGGGGTTGACTAGGTTTGGCGGTTTCCTTCCTTCGAAGAACGAAACCAAGTTGTCTGCAACCATCTCTGACATTTTTGATCGTGTTTCAAGGCTTGCACTCGAAATGTGTGGGGCGACAACAACGCTGTCCAATTTGAGTAACGGGTTGTCTAGCGGAGTAGGTTCCTGTTCAAACACGTCAAGACCAGCACCAGCGATCTTTCCCTCTTTCAACGCGTCATACAATGCCTTTTCATCGATAACAGGTCCGCGTGAGTTGTTGATGAGGTAGGCAGTTTTTTTCATAAGTCTGAGTTTCTCGGCGTTTATCAGATGATGCGTTTCTTTCATGAGTGGAACGTGAATGCTGACGAAGTCTGATTCTCTTAGAAGCGTGTCGAGGTCAACTTTCTTTGCATTCAATTCTTTTTCCATTTCAGGTCTTGGAATGACATCGTAGAACAGGATGTTCATGTTGAAGCCTTTTGCTCTTTTGGCCACGGCGTATCCGATTCTTCCCGCGCCAACAATGCCAATGGTAGTGTTGAAGACATCTCTTCCAGTCAACATGGCAGGGTGCCAAGCAACCTTCCATTGTCCAGTCCGAACGTATTTGTCGGCTTCCACGACGCGCCTTGCAAGGGCCATAAGCAGTGCCCATGCAAAATCGGCTGTAGTATCGGTTAGCACTTCAGGAGTGTTAGTGACGTATATTCCTCGTTTTGTGGCTTCTGGAATGACTATGTTGTCGAAACCCACGGCTAGCTGTGAAACGATTTTGAGCTTGGGTGCTTTGTCGAAAACCTCTGCGTCTATCTTGTCGGACAAAAGCGAAACCAGGGCGTCAACGTCACTGGCCTTTTCGATTATGGTTTTCTTTGGTGGTGGACTGTATTCTGGCCAGACTTCTGTGTCGAAATGCTTCTTTATGATGTTCAAGCCTCTTTCCGGTAGCTCCCGAGTGACGTAAATCTTTGGTTTTGGCATGCTGTTCACCATTGTTTGGTTTGCGGAATTGTTTATTAGCCTTGACTTATTACACTTACGCATCAATTTGAGACATTCAACGGGCTTCCCTTATGATTGAAATAAGGAATAAAGAAAGACTTGTCAGCAACGGCGAGACGCCTTTGAACCGAAAAGCCAGAACACTCGCACTCAAGAGCCTTGAAGCAGCCCTGAATGCGGCAGACCCGCGAGGAATAATAAAGTCAAAGCTCACCTTGAAAGGTTCCTTACTCCAGGTGGCCGATCACTCTTTCAATCTGGACAAGTTCAGCCACGTTTATGTGATGGGCGGCGGAAAGGCAAGCGGCTCCATGGCTGAAGCTCTCGAGGAAATCCTGGGCGACCGCATAACCAAGGGCCTAGTTAATGTGCCCAAAGGCAACAAACAAAAGACGCGCACTATATTGCTTCATGAAGCCAGCCATCCGATTCCGGACGAGACTGGTGTTGAAGGAACCCGCCGCATGCTGGAGATCGCGGAGCAAGCGGAAAAGGACGATTTGATCATCTGTCTCATCTCAGGGGGAGGGTCAAGCCTTATGCCCTCGCCGAGGGGCGAAATCACAATCTCTGACAAGAAGCATATCACTAATGCCCTGTTGAAATGCGGGGCCCCGATCAACGAGATCAACACGGTTCGAAAGCACATTTCCGATTTCAAGGGCGGATGGCTTGCGAAAAGAGCCTACCCAGCCACCATTCTGAACCTGATTCTTTCGGATGTGGTTGGCGACCCGCTATATTTTATCGCTTCAGGCCCCACTGTTCCCGACTCCACAACCTTCAACGATGCAGTCGGTATTTTGCAAAAGTATGAGCTTTGGAAAAAAGCCCCTCCATCAATCAGGAAGGTGCTTACGGAAGGAGAAAAGGGGATCATTCCTGAAACTCCGAAGGCTGGGGACGAGGCTTTCAAGAGGGTTTACAATGTTGTGATTGGGAATAATAGGATAGCTAGTCAGGCGGCATGTGGGTGTTTGAAAGCTGAGGGTTTGAACCCGCTCTTGCTCACGGCAACCATGGAAGGCGAGGCTAGGCAGGTGGCGGTGATTCTTGCATCGATTGGCCACGAGGTTTCTGTTTCCGGCAATCCTCTTCCGAAGCCCGCAGGCATCGTTGCTGGCGGAGAGACGACAGTGACTGTTACGGGGAAGGGTTTGGGTAGTCGGAATCAAGAGATTGCGTTGGCAGCGGCTTTGAAACTGAAAGAGCAGGACGGGGTCGTAGTAGCTTCGCTGAGCACTGACGGCATCGATGGACCGACGGATGCTGCGGGCGCGATTGCGGATGGGAGAACGGTTGCAAGAGCCTTCAAACTTGGGTTGAAAACTGAGGAGTTCTTGGCGAATAACGATTCTTACCATTTCTTTGAGAAGCTTGGCGATCTTGTTTTCACCGGACCCACGGGAACGAACGTCAATGACGTTTCAGTGATTGTGACCGTGTGAGGCTATAGGAGCTAGGGAGATGGTTGTGACTGTGAAGTTTGTGGGTTCTCTCCGCAGCTTGGCTGGCAAGGGCAAGCTTGCGATGGAGCTTGGAAAGATGGCTTCACTGATGGAGGTAATGAAAAGAATGGCTGAAGAATCGCCTAAGCTCAAGCCAGCTTTAGCCAATTCGAAGGCAGGCATGCTCATTCTTGTCAACGGGAAAGAGGTCAGCGTTTTGAACGGCTTGGAAACCATGCTCAAGGACGGAGATGAGGTGGTGTTTGTGCCTGTCATTCACGGAGGCTAAACGCGAATGAGGCTCTACGCGGTCAAGACAGGAATTGTGAAGACTGACGATGATTTGGTTGATGTGGTTCTTGATTCACTGAAGGCTCAGGAACTGCAGCTTGAGGATAATGATGTTTTGGCTCTGGCTTCTAAGGTTGTTTCGTATTCGCAAGGGCGTCTGGCAAGGCTTAGCGACGTTAAGCCTTCTGGGAAAGCCAAGGAGCTTGCGAAAAGGTTTTCGCTGAGACCAGAGTTCGCCGAATTTATCTTGCGCGAGGCAGACAAGATCTACGGCGGGGTCGAGAGGGCTGTTTTGACATTGAAGAATGGGGCTTTGACACCTAATGCGGGGATTGATAACAAGAACGCGTCTGAAGGCTATGTCGTTCTGTGGCCGCGTGATCTCAAGAACTGGGTGAAGAGCTTCAGGGAGGAAATCAAGCTCAGAACTGGCAAATGTGTTGGTGTTTTAGTCGTTGACAGTGGTTTGGTTCCGTTGAGGATTGGCACGGTCGGTTTGGCCTTGGCTGTTGCAGGGTTCAAGCCGATAAGGGATCACAGAAACGCTAGCGATCTCTATGGTAAGAGAATCGTGATGACTCGGCATGCGGTGGCGGATGATTTGGCTTCTGCGGCTCATTTGCTGATGGGGGAAGCGGCTGAGGGAACACCGGTGGTGCTCGTTAGGAATGCCCCGGTTGAGTTTGACGATAGTGTTTACGGAGCAGTGGATATGATGATGCCTTCTGGCGAATGCATTTTCATGGGCACATTGGACAGTCTTAGTGAGCGAACATGATTGTTGCGCTACACTCTGTTCCGGAAGGATTTTTCAAGAAGAAGCCTCCTCACAGCAATGACGAGCTTCTTGGACTTGTGCAGAAAGCTGCCTCCATGGGTTTTAAAGCTGTTCAAATCGGGCCCTTGTCAGACTATGTTCCTGTTGAAAGCAAACGCTTACGAAAGGTTCTTGACGTTCTTGGTTTGGAGAGGAACGTGCATGTTGGAGGACTCTACGACGCTGAGAAGATAGCTTCGTCACTGGACGAATGCACCAGTATAGGGAAACAGATACACGGCGGCATATTGCTCTGCAGAGAATTGTCCACAACATTGGTGTCTGTTCATCCTCCATTCTTTGCAACTGGTGATGATGCACCTGTGAAAATCTTGTCCAAGGCAAGGTCCCGCTTCCTCAAGCTGTCAAAAGCAGAAGTGGATTTCGCAAGCCACAATGGCATAAAAGTGGCTTTGGAATCCTTTTGTTATCCTCCTTTCATCTTTCAAGACTTGGAGGATTTTGCCCAATTTGTCGGGGAGTTTCCTTCAAAGAAGCTTGGAGTCTTGCTTGATGCGGGACATGTATACCAAATGGGGATTGATCTCAAGAAGGCAGTTCGAACATTTGAGGATAGATTGCTGGATGTTCGCGTTCATGATACTACAAGGGATAGGGATTTTCGGAAGGCTACTCACCTTCCGATAGGAAAAGGAGATTTCAGCTTTCCAGAGTTGCTGAACCTTCTGCATGAGGCCGGCTATTATGGGTGGTTAACTCTTGAAGTGCGAGGAACTAAACAGGAAATCGTGGAAAGCAAAGAGTATTTGGAACGCCTAGTGAAGAGAATAATCTAGTCAGACAGTGCTCTTGCGTTCCAAGATGGCTGAGGGCATGAGGTTGGCAGACCTCAGGACTCTAAAGAGTGGTGCACCGATCAACAC
>JBGOYR010000023.1:0-10307 GCA_041479765.1 Bathyarchaeia archaeon
ATTATTTTTCTAAGTTCTACCAGTTCTTTTGAAGCTACTTTCATTTTATCACTCTCCTTTATCTCTCCAATTTTTTAAAGGGTTTACGGTTCAAGCGTGAAATCTCCAATCAGAGAGACAACGGCAAAACGCACAACTCTTAATAGAGAGTTGTTCGATTTTCATACCACTACTGGAGAGTCCATGGAAAAATGGCCAAGTTCAAGGTAATCGTTTCTGACCCGGAAGCAGGGACATCAAGCATAGTCGAGCTTGAAGAGGCACGCGCCATGCCCTTGATCGGGAAGAAGATACGTGACGAAATAGATGGGGCGATAGTGAACCTGCCGGGTCATAAAGCGCAAATCACCGGCGGCTCAGACAAAGATGGTTTCCCAATGAGGCCAAGTGTTCATGGTGGCGTCCGCCGACGTGTGATCTTAAGCGGAGGAGTCGGTTTTAACCCCCAAGATATGGGAATGAGACGACGGAAAACGGTTCGAGGAAACGTCATAACCGACGAAATCGTGCAGATAAACGTGAAAATCACGGAGAAGCCGAAAGGAGCGAAAGAGTCAAAGAAGGAGAAGCCCGAGAAGAAAGAAGAAACTCCGAAGAAGGAAACGGAGCCTGAAGCGCAACCTGCAAACACCACTGCCTAAGCTTTATTAAGACGCATAATTTAATCCTTCAACGATTCCAAAACTGGTTATAGGAAAGCAAGATATGAGCAGCGAAAAACACCCAACTCTACCAAGTCAACCCGAATTAAACATCGGAACGATAGGCCACGTTGACCACGGCAAAACCACCCTTGTACAGGCATTGACTGGCGTTTGGGCTTCTAGACACAGCGAAGAACTGAAGAGAGGCATCACAATAAAACTCGGCTACGCAGACATGCCAATCTATGAATGCCCCAAATGCGAACCACCTAAGAACTATACGACGAAGCCAACTTGCCCGAACTGCAATTCCAAGGCCACTTTTGTGCGTGCAGTCAGCTTCGTGGACGCGCCTGGCCATGAAGCTCTGATGGCAACCATGCTTTCTGGAGCGGCAATAATGGACGGCGCCATACTTGTCATTGCCGCTGATGAACCATGCCCTCAACCCCAGACAAGAGAGCATCTCGCAGCAGTCAATGTAATCGGCATAAGAAACATCATAATAGTGCAGAACAAAATTGACATCGTTGACGAGAAAAGGGCACACAAGAGCTATGAAGAGATAAAAAACTTCGTCAAGGGAACAGTTGCCGAAAACGCACCTGTCATTCCTATCTCAGCGCAACGCGGAGTCAATATCGACGTTCTGCTCAGCGCGATGCAGGAGTTCATACATACGCCGAAAAGAGATGAAACAAAACCTCCACTGATGTATATCGTTCGCTCGTTTGACGTTAACAAGCCCGGAACCACAATCGAGAAGCTAGAAGGCGGAATCATCGGAGGCACCATATTCCAAGGTAAGTTCACGATCGGCGACGAGCTTGAGATTTGCCCAGGAATACCAGTAGAAGGAAGAAGTACTTACACCCCCTTATTCAGCGAAATCGTGAGCCTGCATGCTGGCGGAAAGAACATAAAGGAAGCCCGCTGCGGCGGGCTGGTCGGCGTAGGAACACTGCTAGACCCGTCATTTTCAAAAGCAGACGGATTGACCGGAAACATGGCGGGAAAGAAGGAAATGCTTCCTCCCACACAGTCAGAGCTAAAGCTGGAAACCTTTGTGCTTGAACGGGCTGTTGGCACGAAAGATCTAATGAAAATCGAAAGAGTAAACGTAAGCGAAAGCCTGCTTCTGCATCTGGGCGCTGCAATAACAGTCGGCAAGGTTACATCAATAGGCAAGGACACAGCAACGCTTCAACTCGTAAGACCGATATGCGCTCAAAAAGGTTCACGCGTGGCCATGAGCAGGAAGATCGGCGGCAAGTGGCGGCTCATAGGATACGGAATGATAAAATAGATGACTACAGCAGCCAAACCGCCAAAGGAACCTCTCAAGATAATTCTGGACTCAAACGCACTGTTCGTGCCGCTTCAGTTCAAGATTGACATAATGGAGGAGCTGAAGACGCTTTTGAACATGAGATTCGAGCTCGCTTTACTTTCACCAGTTCTAGAAGAGCTTAGAAAATTGGAAGAGGAAGGATCGCCGAAAACGCGAAGAGATGCTTCTTATGCTTTGAAGTTGGCTGAGAAGCTCAAAGTGATCGATGTAACAGAGACGTTTGCTTCACCGGACGATGCTATTGTCAAAGTAGCCGACAAGCTCGGATATCTGGTTTTTACGAATGATAGAGTGCTCAGGAAGAGGCTAAGAGATATAAATGTGCCAGTCATTTATGTGAGGCAAAAGTCTCGGTTAGAGATTGACGGGAGGTTATAATTCCTGTTTAAACTTATAACGCTTGAAGACACGATTCGCATTCCGCCGGAGACCTTCGGCAAGCCCTTAGAAGCTGTTGGCCTCAATCAGGTTAAGGCGAAGTATGAAGGCGTTGTTGATGAAGAACTGGGTTATGTGATCGCCGTGACTGAAGTGAAAGTCAGTCCTACTGGAAAGATAATTCCAGGCGACGGCGCTGCCTACCATAAAGTGGCGTTTTCGCTGCTGACTTTCTACCCCAACATTCAGGAAATAGTTGAAGGAGAAGTCGTAGAGATCGCGGACTTCGGCGCTTTCGTGCGCATAGGCCCGATTGATGCTTTGCTTCACGTTTCACAGCTTATGGATGACTTCATCTCCTATGATGAGAAGCAGGGCGTGCTGCTCGGAAAAGAGACAAAACGAAAGTTGCAAAGTGGAGACCAAGTGCGCGTCAGAATAACGGCAGTCTCACTTGGCAGAGCTGGAAGCTCTGGAAAGATCGGGGTGACAGCGAGACAACCTTTCCTCGGAAAGCTTGAATGGATTGATTATGACACTCAACAACTGAAAGGCGCTGGCGAAAAGCACGCAGGCAAAGAGCAGGCGCCGGAGAAGAAAGGGTGATCAGATGAGCGAGAAAGCTTGTACTACGTGTCACCACATAACTAAGGATAATATATGTCCGAAGTGCAGGTCACCAAGTTTGAGTGATGATTTTGGCGGTTTGCTGATTGTTTTTGATCCTGAAGGTTCTGCAATCGCCAAAGCTATGAACATCAAGGAGAAAGGCCGTTACGCGCTAAAGGTCAGATAGGATGACCATAGCCTACAGCCTTACGCCGGAACTGCGCCAGAAACTCAAGGAACCTATCGGAACACTGATTCGAGGATCATTCATCGAAACCATGAAGTGTCTCAAAAAGATGGTGAAAGAGGAAGACCCCCCAATCATAGTTTCTGTGGGAGACACCGTTTCAAGAAATCTAGTCAAAAACGATCTTTCACCCCATTTGGCAATTGTGGACAACATCTGCATGCGGAGAGACGTGAAAGAACCAGCCCAGCTAACAGCAGAGAAGACAATCAGAGTCAAGAACCCCCAAGCAACCATAACCTCCGAGGCTATTGAAGCAATCCAAGATGCACTAAGCAGCAATACCCGGGTCAAGATTGTCGTGGATGGAGAAGAGGATTTGTTGGCGCTTATTGCTGTTTTGTATGCTCCAGAAGACTCTTTCATTCTTTATGGTCAACCCTATGAAGGTATTGTCGTGGTTAAGGTGTCATCAGAGAAAAAAGCAGAAGTTGCGGGCATACTCAAAGAGATGAAAGCATGTTCGAAAAGCTAAATAAGAGGGCATGGCATCAAGTCAACACCACACGTAGGGAAAGACTATGGAAATCGACGTAATCGTAAAGAAGGAAAACCCGCTGCTGAAACGGAAGGAAGTTCAGTTTCGAGTAGATCACGACCAAATAGGCAGCACACCACAGGGACTTGAGATCAGAAAGGCAGTAGCCACAGCACTCAAGGTTGGTGATGACGTGGTTTTTGTGAAGAGGTTCGTGACAAAGACTGGAACGCATACGGCTTTTGGTGTGGCTAACGTTTATGATTCGGTTGAGCAGGCGAAGCTCATCGAACCTGAATACATAATGAAGAGGAACATCCCGCCCGCAGAGAAACCTAAAGAAGGTACAAAGGAAGAACCCAAGCAAGAGAAAACGAAAGAAGAGGTAAAGGGATAAGCAGATGCCTAAGCCAAAAGAAGAGCCCAAGAAGGAAGCGGGCAAAAAGGAAGAACCAAAGAAAGGAGTGCCTAAGAAAGAGGAGGTAGCAACACCTCCAGAAGAGGCAAAGCCAGAAAAGAAGGAAAAGGCTCCGAAACCCGAGAAGAAGAAAAAACAAGATAAGAAAATCTACACGTTGTACAAGATTGAAGGCGACAAGGCTACCAGACTAAGGCCGCTTTGCGAACGATGCGGACCCGGATACTTCATGGCTGATCACGGCAACCGATACACATGTGGGCACTGTGGTTTCACGAGGTACAAACCTGCCGAGAAATGAGCATCTTTAAATCACGCGACGCATTGATGTTTTTGATGGTTTAGATGATCAGGGTTAATGTTGCGGTCACTAATGTTTCTGCTGAACGCTTCTTGGATATGAAGAAACCTATTCCACAGATTAACATAAACACAAACCTCAACCTAGTAGGTGTGGAGAAGGCTGGGGACGATTCACTTGAAGTCCCGTTTGTTCTGACGATAAACTACAATCCTTCTATTGCGCAGATGAGCTTGAAGGGAAAGGCATACGTGACTGGCGAGAAGAGCGAACTTGACAAGCTCTACAAGGAGTATGAAGAGAAGAAGCCGCCGCCACCAGTGATATTGCAGTCGATATCAAACGTCGTCTTCTTAGAATCAGTAGTGATCTCTAGAACATTGAACATTCCGCCGCCGATTCCGTTGCCACAGATAGGACAGGCCCAACAACCGCCGGGAAAGAAGTCCTCAGATATGGATTACAGCGCCTAGGAAGACACGAAGAAGAACAAGGATTTTACTTCAGCGGCACATACATCGATGAACGAGAAGCGCCAATACCTGGTGTTCCATGTCTTACGGGCTTGTTTGTGATTGCGAACTCGCCCAAGGAGTGCCCGATCATTTCAGGCTTTATCTCGACGTTAACGAACTCCTTGCCGTTATGAACTTGGATTGCTACGCCGACCATTTCAGGCAGGATAACCATAGTTCGCACGTGCGTCTTGACTGAAGCGTTTCCTTCCTGCTTGATGGCTTCTCTTATTTTCTCTAGAAGTATTCGCTGTTCAGGTTTTAGCCCGCGGCGAAGAGTTCTTCTCTGTCTTGCAGGAAGTATCATGATGAATTCGTCCATGGACATGCCCTGCAATTGATTAAGCGTTAACCCACGGTACGCGAAGTCTTTCGGCATTTCTCTTCAACCTACTCGTAACTTTAGGTGCTATAAACCTTCTGCTATAGCAGCAGAGCGTGCACTTTTCCCCTTTCGACCTGCACCTCTGGCGGCGATCAATCCGACCTTCTGCCCAGGCGGCGCACCGTGCGATGTGGTAGTGCCTCTTCGGGCGCTTCTCTTGCTACTACCGAAAGGATGCACATAAGCGCCCATTGCTCTTCCGCGGGTTCTCGGGTACTTGTGCCCTTTCGCTTTCATCCAGTGAAACTGCGAACCCGCTTTCAAGAAAGGCTTTTCGGTTCTGCCAGAAGCTGCGACAATACCGACCGTTGCCTTGCAGTAGTCGTCTACGTACTTTGCTTTTCCTGATGGGAGTTTTATCATGGTTCCTTGGGGTGTGTGACCTACTATGGTTGTGTATGCTCCGGATGATTTTGCGAGTTTGCCGCCGTCTCCTGGGCGGAGTTCGATGTTGCATATCATTGTGCCTTCAGGGATCTTTCCTATGGGAAGAATGTTGCCTACTTCAACTGAGGCTTTTCCGCCTAGCTGGATTTGCTGACCTACATGTATGCCTTCTGGAATCACGGTGTAGCATTTTGCACCGTTTTCAAAGCGTAATAGCGCTAGTGGGGCTCCTCTACCAGGATCGTGTACCAGGTCTTCGACGAAACCGTTGATTGACGACTCGAAATAGTCTTTTGGAGCCATTGATAACGGATATTGTGCGGGAGCTACTCTTTTGTTGGTTGAGGCTCTGAATGTAGAGCCGCCGCGGCCTCGCCGTTGAACACGAATTCTCTTTCCCATCAGTCAATCCTCATAACAGTTTACAGTATTCCAAGTTTGATTGCGACATCTGCCGCCTTGTAATCAGGATGAAGCTGAACGAAGGCCTTCTTTTCGCCTTGAGGCGTGATCAGGACGTTCACCCTTTGAACCTTGACCTCGTAAAGCTCATCAACTGCCCTTCTAATGTCGTTTTTGTCTGCCTTCAGGCTGACTATGAAGACAAGCTTGTTCTGTTTTTCCACCATCAGGCTTGCGGATTCAGTCATTAGCGGGCAAAGTATAACTTCGTAGGGGTCCATCAGGCTTCTTCTCCTTTGCCGTAGAGATCATTCAGCTTTCCGATGGCACCACTTGTCCAAATCGTCAATCTTCCTGGGTGCGTGCCTGGCGCAAACATCTCCGCATTCAGGTTATCAACTGTGACTATTTCCACTCCGGGTACGTTTTCTGCAGCTTCCACTATGCCTTTGTTCTCATTCACCACTATGAGCGGACCTACGGCTTGTTTCATTTTTCTGCCTCGTTTCTTGCCTTTTCCAGCCCGAACTTTTCTGCTTTCCCTCACGCGGTAGATTTCCGATAATATGCCCAAGCGTACGAGTGTATCTTCAACTTCTTTGGTTTTCTTTAGTCCTTCCAAGTCGTCTGTGACTATTATGGGGACTTCTTTAACATCCTCGATGGAATGACCTCGTGAAGCTACGGCTTCTTTCGATGCGGTTGCGGCTATCGCAGACATTACTGCAAGGCGTTTCTCTTTCTTTGGGATTCGTTTCACAATTTTCTTCTCTGTCCTCGGTGGAAAGGGTAGTCGTCCGCCTCTTGTTCCGGGAGCGAAGGCTGCGGTTCCTCCTCCGCCTTTAATGCGAGGTATTCTGGCTATGCCTGAGCCTGTGCCTCTGGATTCGGCTGTTGTTCTCTTTCCAGCCATATAGTCTCTGCCTTGGGGTTGGATGCGGCTTGATTGTATGGCGAGAACTGCGCGTTTTATGACGTCTGGTCTCATTGGTGTTGCAAAGACCAGAGGAAGTTCTATCTTTCCGACTGGTTTGCCTTCGAGGTTGAAAACTTTGGCAGTCTTCTTGGGCATTGTGGTTCACCGCCTATTTTCCTTGAGGCGATTCGAGAGAAATGAACGTGATCTGCGGCGGTTCCTCAGGAGCGCTTCTTGGCGAGCGCGCTGGATAACGCAGTCGTATTGTGCGCTTCTCCGGACCTGCTATAGTTCCATCCAGAAGAATGTATGGGCCTTTGACCTCGCCGTATCTAATGAAACCGCCTTTTGGTGTGATTTCCTTACCATCCGCGCCGATTTTAAGAATCCGTTTGTTGTATTCAGTTCTTTGGTGGTGACCCATCTGCCCAGCTCTCGGCACACTGTAGGTTACGTGGTGGGGATTCCATGGACCTAGGGTGGCTACGCCTCTCTTCGTCTTTCTTCCTTTAGCTTGGAGTATGGTTACTCCCCAGCGTTTTACAGGCCCTTGGAAACCTTTGCCAGTTGATATTGAGGCTATGTCTACGTATTGGCCGTCCTTGAACATTTCCGCTGGAGGCACTGCCTTGCCGAGCAAGCTTTTTGCGTATTCGAATTGTTGTTGGATGGTTCCTCCGCCTATTTCTATCTCGGCTATGTCTGGTTTCTTCTTTGGTACGCTGGTTTGCCTAGGTTGGGTTATGGTTATGACGCGAACTTTGGCTATTTTTGGCAGATTTTCTTCGATTTTTTTGAGACTTTCTTCGGTGTTAAAGTTGTCTGGGATCGTGAATACTCGTTCTAGGTCGGCTGGCGGATTTCTAAGCCATGTTTCCGTTAACGATCTTAAGCCATATGGGGTTTCTGTGTAAGCTTTAATTGCGCATAAGAGCATGGGCGGAGCTTCCAAGATGGTGGCGGGGCGCATAACTTCCTTCCCGAAGTCGGATGAACGTTTCCTGTCTTCTATCCTAAAGACGTGTGTCATTCCTGCCTTGTAGCCCATGAAGCCCAGCAATCTGGGCGTTTCCGCCTGTATCTTGGGCCAGAAACGGATTCTAGCCAATAAACGCTTAGCACGTTTCCTAGGCAAATACGCAAGCGAACCATGTCTAGGAGCGTGTGTTTTCCGGTGACCCATCGTTATTCCGCTTCGCGTCTTCTAGCAATGAGAATGATAAGTTATAAACATTACCATTACGTTTTCTATCCCAGTGCATCATCAACAAGGAGCAATCAGTCAATATTCAGACAGATCGCAATCGTGCCGTTTCACGAAGTTTATTCCTCTCTTTATGCAGATCCAACTTCCATTTGCCTCTAATGAGTCTGACACATGTTGGTGTCTTTGGTGTCAATAGTACCCTTTTTTCCAGAATGCCCTTTTAGCAAGAATTAAATCCATGAAGCTACAGTCATCTTCGGGATTAGGAATGACAGATACTGTCTCCAGAATTGCCGACGCGCTCTTCAATTCTGGATGTTTGAAGTTTGGCACCTTCAGGATCAAGTCGGGCGCATTAAGCCCCTACTATATAGACCTTGCACGCTTGCTCGCTTCACCAGAAGACCTCTGCAGTATCGTAGGCATCGCAACCAAGGAGATTGAAAGAATCATGATCACTGACAAAGTGGACAAGTTGGCTTCGATAGAGCTGAAAGGTGCGTTGATCTTGCCCAGCATAGCCTGCAGTGTGGGACTGCCGTGCATTGTAGTGAGGAAAGAGGAAAAGGCTTACGGCGTGACTGGTAGAATCGCTGGAGCGGAAATCATTAAAGGCGAAAGCATACTTTTTTTTGATGATGTCGTGAGTGAGGGCCTGTCGAAGCTTGAAGGGATAAGACCTTTGGAGGAGCTTGGAGCAAAGGTTAAGCATGTCATGGTTGTGGTGAACCGAGAGCAAGGAGGCAAGGAAAATCTCGAGAAACTAGGCTACAAGGTTCATGCTCTAGCAAAAATATCCGAACTGGTCAACTGTCTCCTGCAAAACAAGCACATAACAGAAGAACAGGCAAACGCTGTTCTAAACTACGTTAAGAAGAACTAGCAGTGCGCTTCAACAGTTCTTGAAGAACCCTTTGCGCAGCTTGTTCAGGGGTGAACTTTGTAGTGTCTATGATTATTTCCGGCTTCTGTGGCGGCTCGTAAGGTTGCCCTATTCCCGGCACGGCTGGAGCCTTGCCTTCTCGAGCTCGGCTATAGATCTGCTTTGGTGCATGACGGGTTTTTCCTCGGTTGGCTTCGCGTTGCATGCAGGTTTTTAACGGGCATTCTAGATAGGTTTCCATGAAACGCGGGATTTGCTGTCTGGCGTTTTCTCGATAACGCCTCAAGTTGCCAGTGGCATCAACGACAACGTTCGCGCCACTCTGCGTCAACAGCTTGGCAATGTACACAAGTGTGGCATAGACTACGTCGCGTTCCTCAAGTGAATAAGTCGGTTTGGGAGTCACAACCTTACGCAAAGCGTCGGAAGACAATAGTTGAGCATGAATGCCTTCTTCATCAAAAAGACGAAGCAAAACCTCTGAAACAACAGACTTGCCGCTACCAGGCAAACCAGTAATCCAAACGCACCAACCAGTTTTGGCCATGGCTTTCACGTCACGAATAAAGATGCGGTGCAGTCTCGTGCAATAATTCTCTTAGGACTTGGCAGTTCTCTGGTCTGAAGAGATGACTCTTGCACTCTGGGGGTCCGAAGGGCCTTTCTGCAACTCCTTGTTTCTCAAACAACCCTGCGATGCTGCATCGTTCGGGTCTTTTGGCTCCTCTGCGAGAAACCTTCAAGATCCTTACAGCTTCGCTTGCGAGAAAACAGTCTATTCGCCAGAACACTCGCTTGGCATTTCCTGAGGGACGGTCTACGTGTTTCTCCAAGTTGTTTTGAGATAAACCGACGTAAGCGGAAGTACCTTTCTCAAAACTGGTTCTGCTAAAGGCCCCGACGCTCAATTGAACACCCTTGCGAATAGATACCGCCAGAACGTAGATGCCTTTCGTCACGTTAATCAAGGTCGGAATTGTTTGGCACATACCATTTCAGGATTTCCTCAACCGCCCGTTCGGGACAACCCATCTCCTTGAGTCTTCTCCTCAAGTCTTCCAAGGTTCTGACAGTCAAGACCAAGCACCATAGGAATTACAGTTCAGGAATCCTATTTATCCTTTAGCTTGCAGGTTTCTCGAAGTAGCTGTTCACGTGTTTTGGATCGAATTTTTCGCTTTGCAGC
>JBGOYR010000024.1:0-10065 GCA_041479765.1 Bathyarchaeia archaeon
CTCGTTCAAAGCTAATCTTGTTGGCTTCTACAGACATTTTGCGGGTTTCTACGGAATCAGCTTTGCGAAAGTGCGCTATAGAAGAGATCATAGAATTCCGAGGGTCCCTTCTGAAGAAAAGATTGGCATGCTCATAGCTCATGCCTCAAAGAAGTATGCGTTAATCTATACAATCATCAAAGAATGCGGGTTGAGACCAGTTGAAGTTGCAAGCTTGAGCCTGTTCGAAGGATCTGTCTGTAAGAAATGAAGCATCCGGAATCGGCGAGGTGGTTGTAAACTCACCATGATTGTCCATAGTTCTTACAGGTAGTATAGTAGTCTTTCAGATCAATCTTTCCATCATCGTCAATGTCGCAGTTGGGGCTGTGCGGACAGCAAGTCTTTCGCGGTGAGTGCCAGTACCATCCGTCTGTGCTGTTGCGGACTGAACCGAAGGCTCTGCCCACTGCGTAGACATCTATCAGATCCACCTTTCTGTCAGCATTTATGTCGCCAGGAATTGAGACAAATAACCATCCGTCTGTCAGCTGGTTGTCTGATACGTCCAGTTCGCTGGGCACTGGGGTAGCTTCCGCCCGCACTGTGTAGTTACCGTTTGCCCAGCCAGTTGTGCTCCACGTGAAGGTGACAGTTCTCGATTCGCCCGGAAGAAGACTAGATATAGTCATCGTAGCTACTGTTATCGGAGAAGACACTGTCTGATTGGCTGTCAAGACAAGTTCAAAGCTCTCGGCAAATGAGCCTTCGTTGGTTACCGTCACGTTCAGCTTAGTGCTGTACCCTGCTCCGATAATCGTCTTTTCTACACAAGTCAAATCAACTACCGCTATGTCATGGAGATCCCAAGTGCGCAAAAGTGCGCAATCGACGTTCCAAGAGTGCTGGCTGGTACTTTCGCTTCTAAAGAACTGAATTGTGAAGGTGGATTCAGTTAAATAGGCCGTTACAGAAATGTTGTTCCATTGGTTTGCAGCAAGGTTCATAATAGTATGCCACGAGCTATCAGTTGTATTCCAGACGCTTACTTGGAGGCTTTCCGAGCCGTTGAAAGCGTCGGTCTTTATACATAATTCCTCGTTTGATCGCGTGAAGTTTGCGTTTGTCCATTGGACCTCTAGGTTCAACTCATAGCTTGCAGGTGACGTAGACGATTCCTCTAAACCGGCAGACAGGAAACCTCCTAAGTTGTGTATGTTCTGATATGTTGTATTTATCCAGCTTGCAGTTCTGACAGAATTGGACAAGCGTGCCTCATCTATGTAGCCGTTAAAGTGCTGGCCGTTCTCTACAGCTCGGTCGCCGATCTTCAGATTCGTGCCAGAATAATTGACCAACGGGTTCGTCTCAGACTCGTCAAGGATGCTTCTTCCGTTTAGAAAGATTTTGAATCTGTCATTAAAGTTGTCATAAACGCAGACAAGATAGTGCCAGTTTTCTGCCAGCAGGTTTGCCGTTGTCGTCTCATGATATCTGTAGGTTCCTCCGCTATAAAACTCGAAATAGATCTGATTGTTGTGGAGGAATACACCGTAATTTTCTTGGGCATAGTCAAGTAATGCGTTGATTGGAGCCTTCCGCATAATAACTTGATATCCTGATAGCGTGGTAGGCTTTATCCAAGCTTCGAAAGCAGAGTTGTTCTGAAGACCCAGTTCTGGGCAGTTATCCACCTTTACGTGGTCGTCGCTTCCGTCAAACTGCTGTCCACCGTCAATTATGCCTGTCTTCCCAGTGGCCGAAACAAAATCGTCTCCATCATAGCTGCTAGCCGTGGAATCCTTGTATAGGCCTATTGTTCCTGTGCCGGAGGCGTCTTCTGTCAGGTGCCACACGCCCTTGTAGCTGCTGTCCCACACTCCGTCAGGGTTCTGCTGGCTTCCGCAGCTAGGGTTCCCATAAATCATGCTAATTGTAGTGTCCACAATGTTAGTCAGATTTGCCCTGACCCACGCTACGAGGTGTGAATGAGTGCCGTTGTAGTTCTTGTCGAAATACTCTATTTCATGATCAAGCTTATTTCCAGAACTGTCCGTGAAGGCTATGTCATTTCCACTGCTCTGCACACTGTCATGCAAGTCCGCGTCGTAGATGTTAATGAGAACTGGGAAATTCATTTGGTTTCCATCAACGTAGCTGTGACTGATCGTGATGCTCTTCCTGTTGTCCATGATTCCAAATTCGCCGATGCGTTGCTCGTTTAACGTGTCATAATAGCTGTCAAATTCTTTCTCGGCTGTGAAGTTTGAATGCGTGCCCTTGTCTGGTATCCCGTCGACGTTGCTTGTCTGGTCAACGTAATCATACTCCCGTGCTGTCACTGTAAAATTGTGTATATCGGTTCCGTTCACGTTCCCCTCAATGTCCTCGTAGTATATTCTCCATTGAACAGTGGTTCCTGAACTTATGTTGGGATTAGACCATGTGAAGTTTGACCATGCCCAACCTTCAGTCACATTGTAAATGTCCATGGGCGAATCGTGTTCCCTTACTGGCGAAGATGAGAACAGGTCGACATAGCGCCATATATAAGGAGAAGGAAACCCTCCGCCCACGAACAGGTATCTTGTTCCGTTTTCATACCACCAACAAGGATTGGCAGTCTGCAATGCAGATCCCGCGTTTCCCGCGATGATTGGATTATCAGGATTCTTTGAGAACACAGTATTCAGGATGTCGCCCATGATTTCTCCTGAATACTCTCCAACTTGGAAATCCCAGGGCGACGGAGTAGAGGCTGCTTCATAGGCACCATACAGTGTTTTTCCTATCTTTACTATATCGGTGCGAGGCAAGCCAACGTTATCGAATTGCCCAACTCCCCTCTGCAGAATCGGGTTACCTGCATACCGTGTGAAAGGTCCATAGGGGCTACTGCCGTAACAAACTCCAAGACTCCAATATCCGCCGCCTGGCCCTGTCTTATCCGTAGCCGAGTAGTGACCATACCACTCACTCCCCGGCGGACCTATTCTCTCAATATCCAAACTGTATGTACCGCCAGATTCCCATCCTGAACCTGTCGGCGTCAGGATCGGATTGCCAGCAAATTTGCTCCACCCATTTGGAAACGCACTCGAAGAAGTTGCGACTCCAACGCTTTGCGTGCCCCCTCCATCTGTTCCCATATAATACAAATAGCAGGTTCCGTCATGGTACGTCACACCTGCCACTCGAAGCTGACCCACATCCCAACCAGACGAACCCTGAGAAATTATCGGTTGGCTACCGTTCATCACTCTCCAAGGACCGCTGAGCGCGGAAGAGTTCAACATATAAATTTTCATGCTGGAGTATGAGCTACCGCTCGAAACGAACATGTAATACGTGTCGCCGACCTTAACGATTTTGCTGTCTTCCGTATTGAAACCCGAACCGAACACGCTGTCGCCATCGATAATCGGGTTGCTTCCACTCGCATGCCAATCAGACCATTGCCGAGTATAATTCTTCCAGCTTCCCGTTTCATTTGTTGACAACCAAGCCCAGTTTAAGGCAGTTTCGGCGTAACCTTGAGCATATAGTTCGAGATTCTCGCCTTCAGTTATTGATGCTCCATTAGGGGGACCAACATTCCTGTACTGCGGTGCACCTGCTGGATTGGCTCTAGCAATCTGTGGAGCACTCACGTATGCAAGGGCACTGATGAATATCAATGCTATTGCGAATAATCCAGAAATTTTCTTAACAATTACCTTTGATAGTACCGTCTTCCTTTCCCCCCACGATCTAATCAGAACAGTCAAAGGCGTCCGTATTAAGATTTCGATAACAATAATCCGTGAGTTCCAATCAATTTTCACTCTGCCAACGTTCATACAAAGCGCGCGCCTTCTGGCAGCCTTCAAGCTCATAGATTGAGAGAAACTTCTCACGTATCTCTTAGAAGGAGCTCTTATTAGCGCGCGTCGAAAGAATCAGGCGCTGACTGCTCGCCCATGATTCAGAGCCCTCGTTTAGGGAGCATTTTTTGGAAAGGCACAAAGAGTCTAGCTTCGCATTTCAGAATCACTGAATGTGGAAACTACTATTTGCATGTGCTGCCCAATAGATTTAGCTACATCGACTTGGTTTTGGCAGATACTCCCATCGCTGATATCGACCTTGTTAAAAGGCTAAGGAGTATGCTTCCCACTAGTAGCCTCGAAACAAGATTCCAGAGAAGTGAACTCTTTATCAAATACCCAAAAGAAATGGAGGAGAGAGAGATTCGATTCGACCCTGATTACAGAAATTCTCCTCTTGCCAAGTATGAGTTTACTCGAAAAATAGAGCAAAGCTTTGCCAAGGAGCGAAAATACATCCGGGAAAGAAGCTCTGATAGAGACTCATGCATCTAGGAACCAGAATACCAAAGCGCTTTAGAGAAGTCTATGTAAAAGCCTTTTTAAGCCCGAAATACTCTATAATATGTTAGAGAGGCTTGAAAAATGACAGAAATTGAGAAAGAGTCCGAAGCGAAGCTTTGCGTTGCACGAAATGCAACAGCACATTCAGAGAACATAGCTAGACACTCAAACCTGACGTTCTAGGTTCGTGAATAGACAGATCAGGGAGCCATCTTAGAAAGAGGCTTCCGCACTATTTTCCAATGATCCTGCGTCCAGCCAATTCTAGCAGATTTGTGATGAGAAGCTTTATGGAAATTGTCGAACTCTGGGCGAGTTGTAAATGACGTTTGCTGATCCGTTTTTAGAGTACACGCCCATAAGCATGTCTCGCAGGATGTTGTATTGGCCTAGAAATGCTAGGCCTTCTTGGCTAGCCCGGTAGTAGACTTTTCTCTCCTTGATATCTGCCTCAACAAAGCCAAGTTTGACCAACGTTTCAAGATATTTCTTCAGCTGTGAAAAATTGATCCCGGTCTGCTTCATAAGATAGTATCTTCCCGTGCCAGTATGTCTTGCAGCCTCTAAGATCAAAGCTATGATTTCGATTTCACTTCTATATTTCTTGTTCAAACGGAAACAGATTAGACTGAGTTGCTCTTCGTAATTAGCCATAAGTGCTCCTTTCCCCCTAATACTTATCATTGTTGAAAAGGTTAGGTGTTGTTTCGGTAGAACCTGTTGAAAAAGGTTGAAATAACCAAGAGTACATATTATATTATGTCAGTTGACACAGTTGAAACATGGAGAGAAGGGGTATCACGTGTCTCAGCCGAAGCTTACGCTCAGCGAAATACAATCAATGCAGGAAGCTATGAAGGCTGAATGCGGAAACAGCAACATACGCCTGCGAGAAGGAGAATATCAATACGACCTTGCAAAAGCCATAGCGTCTTTTCAACTGCAGCTGCAGTATCCCGACGTCAAAGAGATAGCAGGGCAGCTGTACGGAGAAGAGAAGACAAAAGACGTTCCGTTCATCCGCAAAATTCAAACAATCCTGAAGAAAATGGAGAAGAGCAACATCGTGAGAATTTTGCCAAAAAAGACTCCATGGGAACTGCAAAGATATGCGCTCTCAAGTTTCAAGTTTCAAGACAGCGACAAAAACACTGTAGTCCTTGCGACCGAACAGCAAATACAGGAAGCGCAAAAGCTTCTGCAATCTGTCTCGAACCAACAGCAAGCACACGTTGCTGAGTTGGGTAAAGCAAAGATAATTCTACTTACGTTCATAGTCGCAGCATCCTACATATTGATCCTATGGGATATCACGCAAGTCGTCGTCAACCCCTTCGTCTTCGTGTTTGCCTTTTCAGTTGCCGCGGCTGGCTCCCTGATACTGGGAAAATTGCTCTCCGGAGAGTGATTCTAATGCTCCGAACGTCGTTGTTTGACTTTGGATGTGTGGCACAAGAGATTGGTGATTGAGATGAACAAGGTTATTTTGGCACTTTCCACGATTCTGTGTTTGTTGTCTGCATCGTTCCTGATCCCATGCCGAATCCAAGCCGTGAAGGCAGCCTCCCTGCCAGTCCCCGTGACTGTGGACGATGATGGACCAGCAGATTTCAATACGATTCAAGGAGCCATAAACAACGTGAGCGCCGGAAGCACGATTCTCGTTCGTAATGGGCTTTATGTTGAAAATGTTGTCGTCAACAAGAGTGTTTCGGTTATTGGAGAAAGCAATGTTGCCACGATTGTCGATGGCAATAGAACAGGCAGCGTATTCAACATAACAAACACCGACAATGTGCACATCTCCAATTTTACAGTGAGGAACAGCAACAGCCTCCTGGGCTTCGGGATAGCGTTGGACCATTGTAGTGGCAACACTATCAGCAACAATAGAATAGCAGGAAACAGAGATGGAATCGGTCTGAGCTTTTCCTACAACAATATCGTTCGATATAATAACTTGTCCTTAAACTATTTTTCAGCAGTTGATGCTGAACTATCTGCAGGAAACGTCTTTTCCTATAACTTCATGTCGGGGAATTCGTATGGAATCAAGTTGTCTACTTGTGACTACAACGTCTTCTCGGGAAATATTCTTCACTCTACAGGAGATGGAATCACTCTTTGGAAATCAAGTGGAAACACGATTTCAGGCAACAGTGTCACGGAAAATAACTATGGAATCACTGCTGTTTCCTGCAGCAACAATGGAATTTACCAGAACAACTTCATCAACAACACGTCCACATTCTTCTTCCAGGAAAGCAACAACACGTGGGACAACGGTGTTGAAGGCAACTACTGGAGCGACTACTTTGACAAAGACATAAAGAGTGGGCCTTATCAAAACGAGACCGGCAGCGATGGAATATGGGACACGCCACGAACAATAGACAGTGGCCGAGACGACTATCCTCTCATGGGACCTCTTACTGATTTTGTTGTGGTTTCAGCGGGAAAGGAATATCATGTTATGACTATCAGCAACTCGACTATCACGGGCTTCAGATTTGAACTTGGGCCAGAGACAGGAAACAGAATAGTGGTTTTCAACACTGTTAACCCGAAGAGTGCTGGTGGTTTTTGCAGAATGACAATCTCCAACGAGTTCATGAGATATCCTTATGTTATGCTGATGGACGACGGCGAAGTGAGTCCAACATTGCTTGGTGTCTCGAATTCAACATATGCCTGCATATACTTCGCCTATTCTGGCCAGAACAGAACAGTCACCATAATCTCTTCTAGAGTGCAGAACCGCTACGACGAGTTGCTTGTCAAATACCTTGAGGTGCAGGCGAATTTGACAGACTTGAATCTGAGGTACTATGTTCTTTTGAGCGGTTATTTGATGTTGCAGTCGCAGCTATCTAGTTTGAATGGCTCCTATAACGATCTTTCCAACAGCTATCGTATTCTTCAGACGAACCTAAACAATATCAGTAGCGCTTATGATCTCCTTAACGCGAGCTACCGCGATTTAGGAGCGCAGCTTCTCAGTTTGAGCGTTTTGTACGATGATCTTTTTAGCGACTATCTTGTCCTACAGACGGCCCTGAATGTAACTAACGTGAACTATCTTGCCATTCTGAACAACTACGCCACACTGCAAGCCACTCTCAGCAGTCTGACTGTCGCCAACATCAATCTTCTCAACAACTACAGCAGACTTCGGGAAGGCTTCAATGAACTGAACGCGTCCTATGCAGAGCATTTGTCCGGCTACACTCAGCAAACACAGAATCTGAGAAACATGCTATATCTGTTCAGCGCCATCTCAGCTGTCTTCATAGTGACAACGGTTTACTTGTCAAAGAGCGCGCACCACGGCAAAACGGCTGAAAGGAAGGCGCTTGAGGAAAAAGAAAGCACCGAATAAGGCCCACGTCATGGAGCAATGTCTTCTCTGCGCAATTTGGAAAAACAAACGAAGACACGTTCGGTAGCCGTTGAAGACTCATAATGAGAGACGATGAGAACCAGTTGGTTTCGTAGCTGCAGGTCATTCTGTGAAACCTTTTATTAGGCACTAAGCAATATCCACTAGGAAAGGAGATCCCGCCATGTTCAAGCTCAAAGTCGCTGACGTCAAGCTCCTCAGAGACATGATCACATCCATATCCATACTCGTAGACGAAGCCACATTCAAACTCGACCCAGAAGGCATGAAACTCCGAGCCATGGACCCCTCACGCGTCGCCATGGTCGACTTCGAATGGCCCAAAACCGTCTTCGAAGAATACCAATGCGACACGCCAACGAAGATGTGCATAAACATCACTGAACTGCTAAAACTGCTCAAGAGAGCCGGAAGAGACGAAGTCGTAGAGCTTTCTCTTGATGAGAAAACCGGAAAACTGCAAGTCAAAATATCCGGCAAATACACGCGCAACTTCACCATGCCCACACTCGAAGCCTCAGAAGAAGAAGTGCCCACGCCAAAGCTGACCTTCAATGTCAAAGTCAAAGCCACAACCAGTGGCCTAAGCCAAGCCATAGAAGACGCCCAGCTCGTAAGCGACCACGTGAAAGTTGAAGCGGACGCTGAAAAACTGGTTCTCAACGCGGCAGGCGACCTTATGGGAGCCGTAATATCGCTTCAAAAAGGAACCGACACTATCTTGGACCTAGAAGCCAAGGAACCATCGAAAGCCACGTTCAGTCTAAGCTATCTCTCAGAGATCATAAAAGCCGCATCAGCAACCTCCGACATTGGAACACTCGAGTTTTCCTCAGATATGCCCATAAAACTAGACTTCCAACAGGCAAAAGAGGGAAAATTAACATTCTATCTAGCCCCGAGAATCGAAACAGACTAACGAGAACACCACGATGCAAAGGGCAACGGCCAAATTCACAAAAAACGACCTAGCAAAATACCCTTTTCTCAAAGAAACCACAGAATATGTAAAGAAACTGGATTTTAGCATAGAAGACCTAACGAACCCTGAATTCAGCAAGATTCTCGAACGCGCCGAAGAAAGAATAGAAGAAGCCATACTAGACACCCTCGTAAGCCGAAAACTACGAAACGAAGACATCGAAATCCTGTCCTTCCCAGTCGCCATAATGCTAACAATCGCAACCGAAAACTCTTTCATTAAAAAGCGCTACGCTCTGGCAGAAGCCAAACAAACATACGAAGACCTGAGACTGGAATCCAAGGAAAGGCTTCAAACAATCGCGCGAAACTTTAGCTGGAAACTCTTACCAATCGAAAACCCTGAGCCTCCACTCGAATTCACACTGAACTTCACCGACTATCTGAGAAACACAACACACCTCCGGGAGAAAAAATGGAAACTCGTCAACCGCTCTCTATCAAAAGGCAACGTCTACCTGACAAGAAACGAAACCGCAAGACTACTAAGTGAAGAAGTTCGCAGACACGCCGAAAAGAGGCTCGAAACAAAGGACAAACCTAAACTGCCGCAGAGAATATTGGAGATTGCAGAAAAGATAAAGAAACTCTCGATTGAGAAAATCGGCGAAACAGAAATGAGAGGCTTCCCGAAAACAATAGAGCAAACAGCCTTTCCACCATGCGTACAGGCGCTCTACCAATCATTCACATCAGGACGACATCTTTCACACATTGGCCGATTCACCCTAACCTCATTCCTCATAAACATCGGCATGCCACCCGAAACTGTCATTGACCTGTTCAAAAGCATCTCCGACTTCAACGAAAGAATGACACGATACCAAGTTGAACACATCGCAGGCGACAAGGGTTCAAGAACACGGTACATTCCGCCGAAATGCGACACTTTGAAGACCCATGGAGTCTGCACAAACCCCGACGACTTATGCAGGCGAATAAGGCATCCGTTGGGCTACTATCGTAGAAAAACCTAGCTTAAACCTTGAGTGAAAACAGCCTGTCTAATGATAGGATTTATATAGTAATTATGAGATTATTCATGACCATTCAAGGCGGTAAACCTCACAATGACTACTCAAGCTCCTTACGTTATAGGCTCAGAAGCCGAAGACTTAGGGAGCTTACGCCTAAGCTTCACAGACGATTTCCACAGATTCGTCGAAGGAAACTTGAGCACCAAGTCCGAGGTAGGCGTCATTCTTCCAACCTACTGCGAAGCCGCAAACATCCAAAACCTAATCGACGAAATCGAAAACCTCAAACTAAGCCTATCGATCTTGGTTATAGATGATTCCAGCCCCGACGGAACAGCAAACATCGTCATGGTCTTGC
>JBGOYR010000025.1:0-10032 GCA_041479765.1 Bathyarchaeia archaeon
CCTCAGAGGGATTACTGATTGGGGCATAGAGAACTCTGTGGCCTATGCCAACTACTATGCGGTCATTGATCCTGACGAGTGCGTGGGATGCGGAATATGCAGAAAGAGATGCCAAGTACACGCCATCTCCGAGCAAGACGGAATATCAGTTGTAAACCTCAAAAAGTGCATCGGCTGCGGCTTATGCGCCACCGGATGCCCAAACGAAGCAGCAAAACTCACACGAAAACCCGACAAGGAAGTAGTCAACCCACCAGTGGACTTCGTGACTTGGGAGCATGAACGTCTGCGCAACCGAGGGTTCGGCGATTAGCGCGACTCCTCTTCCTCTGAAAATGGTAAGTTTGGGTAGGGCAAGTTGATGGGTCCGCTCACGACTAAAGGTGATGCTCTACGCCATGAAATACCGCGAGTGTCAAGCTCCACTTATTGAAAAAATGGAAAGAGGGGGGAGGAGTGGCGGGAGAAGCCTCCTTTGAAGCCACCTAAGGCTTTATAAAGGGTATTTAAACACTTGCCTATGAGAAGTGTGTTTGATGCCGAAGACTGAAGCCATAATAAAGATTGAAAATGTTGTTGCCTCCGCCACCTTAAACCAGAAAGTTGACCTAAACGCAGTTGTCAAAGGCTATCCAGGAGTAGAGTATCGACCAGAGCAGTTTCCCGGGCTTGTATTCAGGCTTAAGAGACCGAAGACGGCTACGTTGATTTTCAACTCAGGCAAGATGGTTTGCACGGGTGCAAAGTCTGAGAAGGAATCGCGCAGGGCCGTTATGAAAGTTATCAAGGAGCTGAAGAAAGGCGGAATCATCGTCATAAGCAAGCCGGAGCTGAAAATCCAGAACATTGTTGCCTCCGTAAGCCTTGGCGGAATGATTGACCTAGAGAAGGCAGCTTACACGCTTGAAAAGACAATGTATGAGCCCGAGCAGTTTCCAGGTTTGATCTATAGGATGGACGAGCCTAAGGTGGTCATACTGCTGTTCGCAAGCGGAAAGCTTGTTTGCACTGGCGCGAAGAAAGAACAAGACGTCTACGATTCTGTGTACAAGCTACATGGAATACTTGAGCAGAAAGAACTCATATTCTACGAGTAAGCTTGCCGAATAGCTTCTCTTATCCTTTTTTGATCTGCTTCAGTATAGTCTTCAGCTGATCACCATCAATCGCTCCAGTTTCAAACAGGTTATTCGCAATGTCACTGACGTTAAGAAGCGCATGAAGCTTTATCCCATCTCTACTCAGGTTTTGCTTCCCACCTTCTTGCCTATCCAGTAACACGACCGCGTCAGTGACTACTCCGCCTTCAGCAACTATAGCCTTTGCAGCTTTTCTCAAAGACAACCCACTCGTGACCAAATCATCAACAAGCAACACGCGGTCTCCGGGCGCAAGAATTCCTTCTATTCTTCGTTGTCGTCCGTGAAGGCGAACACCTCTGCGTATGTAGAGAAAGGGTTTCTTGAGATTGCATGCAATAAGCGAGGTGAAAGGTATGCCAGCGACCGGAATCCCTACCACTCTTTCAAAGCTTTTCACGCCAATTTCATCTTTTATGAAACTCACATAGAAATCAGTGACTCTCTGAAAGGCATCTGGAAAGCTGGGCACGATGCGCAAGTCTATATAATAAGGGCTTATTTTTCCACTCGTAAGCTTGAAGGCTCCGAACTGCAGGGCACCGATCTTGTTTAGGATTTTGCAGATTTCCATTTCAATGTGTTGCTCTGGCAAGGTTTCAGCTCCGTTTGGCGACCTCGTATATTTTTCCCACTTCCGGTATCAGACAAGTGGTTTTCGGCAGTTCCTTTTTGAGAATCTCCGCGAATTTTCTCTGGTCCGATGTTGATCCCGTGTGATAGGGAACCGCCACCTTGGGTTTCGTCAGAAAAGCAATGTTTGCGCCAGTTTCGGGTGATGAGCCGGGTGCAATCCCGATGGTGCAGAATACGACATCAAGCTTCTCTTTTTCATGCACCGTGGCCATTTCGGGGTAGGGCAGGCTGTCAGAGGTATGGAATACCTTCACTCCGTCCTCACTTGTGACAATGAACGACACAGGTGTGGCGGCCGGAGGGTGATTGCTCTTCTCAGCCTTGATAGTGACGCCATCAAGCTTCACTTCTGATCCTGGCTGAACCTCGGTCAATTTCTCTTTTGGAATCAAGTTCCGCAGCTTCCTTGCTGATGTGGGATCAGCGATCACCAGACATTTCGTCACTTTGTGAACCTCCGAGATCAAGGCTTGATCCAGATGGTCATAATGCTCATGAGTAACCAGAACCGCGTCAACATTCTGAAAGCTCTTAGGCTTAACGTCCACAGGGTCTATGACCAGTGTTTTTGACGGCGTCTTGATGGTCACTCCGGCGTAGCGGTTAAACCATGCGAACAGAATCTCGTTTTTTGCCGGTGTTTTCTCGATTGACATGCTCAATCCCTCACAGAGGCTAGTTATTGTGCCTCTAGTTTTAAAGAACTTGTGCTCGCTTTGCAGGCGATGTTTCTGGCTCACTTCGCAGTGAGCATGTGGCAATTCGGTAAGGCTTAAAAGTTGCTGACCGCGTGTTCTCATACTCAAGTGGTGTTTCATGGTTGACGTTTGGCTTCCTTTCGGCAAGACCGAAATCTGTTTGAGGGTCCCGGCGAGGAACTATTTGGGTTCAATAGAGCCTCGGGAAAAACCTGGTGTTCCTGACGCTGAAGCGGAGGTTCAGAGAGCTTTGAGGGAGCCCATCGGTTCCAAGAAGCTCAAGGAAATTGTCAGGCCCGAAAGCAGAGTAGCTATCGTTGTGGATGATGCGACTAGACCTGCGCCGAGCGATTTGATGCTTCCTCCTTTGCTTGACGAACTGAATACCTTAGGCGTGAAAGATGAGAATGTGACCGTCATTTTTGGTTGTGGGATACATAGAGCAGTCACTCACGACGAAGCGATCAAGCTACTGGGCGAAGCGGTTTTCAACCGGGTGAAATCGGTGAGTCATGACTGCAAGGCTCAGGATTTGGTTTACGTTGGTTCCACTCAGAAGTACGGGTCGAAGGTCTTTTTGAACCGCGTGTTTGCAGAGGCAGATGTTCGAATATTGACGGGTGATGTTTGTCTTCACTACTATGCGGGTTATGGTGGCGGCAGAAAGAGTGTTTTGCCCGGTGTTTCAGGTGAAGAAACGATCAAGCATAATCATGCCATGCTCTTGGATGCGAACGCGAAAACAGGAGTTCTGGATGGAAATCCTGTTCATGAAGACATGATTGAGGCAGCCAAGCTAGCAAAAGTTGATTTCATCCTAAATGTAGTCACCAACAAAAAAGGTGAGGTTGTCAAAGCATTTGCAGGCGACTTGGAGCAGGCTTTCAGCGAAGGCGTGAAGATGGTTGATGAAATGTATCGTATCACAGTGGACCGCCGAGCAGACATCGTCGTTGTCAGTCCAGGCGGTCACCCGGCTGATGTCAACCTTTTTCAGGCGTACAAGGGTCTGGACAACGCTCTCGAAGCGACTAAGCGTAGTGGCGTGATTGTTCTGGCGGCAGAATGCCCTGAAGGCCATGGGAATCAGGCGTTTAACGATTGGATGGTGAAATTCGGTGACTTGAAAGCGGTTGAAAAAGAGATCAAGCGCAATTTCGCTTTGGGCGGGCACAAAGCGTACTACCTGCTGAAGGCATTGCAGAATCACCAGATAATCATGGTTTCATCCATGCCTGACTACTATGCTTCGAACATTTTCAAGGTGAAGACGGCGCGGGCCATAAATGACGCTTTGAATCAAGCGCTTAATGTCGCTGGAAAGAATGCCAAGGTTTGGGTTATGCCCTATGGCAACTTTACCCTGCCAGAGGTCAAAATCGTTGAAGAGCAAGCTGCCATGGCGAGCGGATGAATAGGAAAGGTGATTAGGCAGTCTGAAATCACTCACTCAGAACGGGCGCGAGGAAGGAAAACTTGCAGGACGCATATCAACTGCGGAAATTCACGGTAGACGACCTGAGAAGCGTCACAGAAATAAACCGCGTTTGCCTGCCCGAAAACTACACAGACTTCTTCTTCATTGACCTGGCCAAGCGATATCCCGAAACATTCATAGTCGCCGAGGAAAACGGCGAAGTCGTCGGATACATCATGTGCCGCATAGAAGTAGGCCTATCAAACTTCGGCCTAGGCGGCCTTGTCAAAAAGGGACACGTTGTTTCAATAGCGGTTCTGCCCGAACACAGGCGCCGAGGCGTTGCAGAAGCCATAATCAAAAAAACGATGGAAAACATGCAATCAATGTGCAACGCGAAACAATGCTACTTAGAAGTCAGAATAACCAACGAACCAGCCATCAACCTATACAAGAAACTGGGATTCGAAGTAACCCGCACGATCCACGGATACTACGCCGACGGAGAAGACGCCTACGTAATGAGCAAAAAGCTTTAGAAAAAGCTGATTTCAGACAGTTTCTGACAATATCAGTCTACGGCAAAATGTCCTGCGTGATGAGTCGGAGATTGTGGTGAAAAACAAGCCTTTCTATCTCAATGGAAGCTCTGCTTTTTGGTTCATGAAATCTATGGCTTGGAGCACAGATTTCGCCAATCCCAGCAGACCCAGTATCATAGCAATCAACATGAAGACACGAAGGTCAATCATTAGGCTTATGTTCTCGAACGTGATGCCAAACAAGCCACCGTTCAGCGAGAGCATCAAGTAGCCGATCACGAACAAAGCTTTGGCTGCGCTAAAGAAGTGTTGATAGATTGTGCCCGAAGTGAGGTCTCCAAAAATCATCAGGACGATATAGACGATTACAAAGGTTTCCATCATCTGCTGAATGCCCGGAATAAGCTCTGAAAGCGGAGACAGGAACGACCACACGAAGAAATAGGCAACGTAGACTATTATCGCTTTTATCGCTGCCTTCAACGCCTTGAATGCGAAACCTCGAAAACCTCTCCTAAAGCTTTTGGTCTTGTCATCCATATGGAATCACCCAAGGCCCGTAGTTGAACAACGGAGAGAAGAGGTAAACGTCAAAATGACCTTTCGGGCTTGTTCCCGGAGTAATAGCATTCACAATTGAGATGTAGAACTCGATGTTTCCGTTGTAGCCCGTGTGCTGTGCGGTTTCAATGTTGGTCTGTCCGTCTCCTATGCGCGTGTTGCGGTCGTTGTACATACGTATCTGGAGGCTTCCTGTCAAGTCGAAGAAGGCGTGGTTTTCGAAGCTTATGGGAACGTTGACTCTGAAGTGGGTTGCGTTGTACGGTGAATACGTGGGATTGCCCAACACGAAGTTGTAAAGCGGTGCACCCCAAGAAAGCGTGAAGTTTCCTGAGGCTTGAACGGGGATGATAGTTGCGAGGCTCAGTCCCACTGCTTCGTGAATTCTCAGATCGGTGTCGTTGAAGAGGTAGTTCCGGTCCCCCTGCAGCATTTCGTTAATGTCTAACGTGATGTTGTGAAACATGGTGATCTCTTCGCCCGGTCTGATTATTGACACAAATGAGGCCCCTCGAGCTATCTCGTTGCCATTCATGTCTGAGGCCTTGGATGTCACGTTAAAATCGCCAATGCTGTAGAAGCCTCTGTTTGCTATTGCTATTGGGAGAGAGAAAAACAGCTCATTGTCTGCCGTCATGCCTGTTTGCGGGTCGCCGAAGTTGAATTGGATGTCTTTCGCTGAGAATGCGGCGGAAACGGAAAAGGCGATTAGGAAGACCCAGAAGATCGTTGTGGCTATGCCTATCATCTTGATCGGAATATTCATGGCTCAGCTTCCTCTTCCGTTCGCGCTTCCGACTAGTCTGGCAGACTATTGTGATGGCGCAGAGTTGTTGTTCTGCTGCGGCTTCTGCTCTGCAGGCGGTTGTGTTGGCGCCACTGGTTCTGGAGGTATGACCACGAACTGTGGCTCTGGCGGCTGTTTGACTTCTTCCTTCGGCTTGTCTTCTTTGGGCTTTTCTGGTTTTGGTTTCTCGGTTTTCGGCTTCTGAGGCTGCGGCTGTGGTTGAGGTTGTGGTTTCGGTTCAGGCGTCGGCTGCGTCGGTGCTTGAACGATTGCTGGCGCTTGTGGTGCGTGCGCGATTATGGTCACGCCTCTTATGGTTATGAGTGAACCTATCCAACCCATTACTCCTAGGTACATTATGCGTATGCATGTTGCGATGAGCGGGGCTAAGGCTTCGCCGAACGTTCGAACCAAGTCCTGTGTGGCGATTATGGAGAGTCCTGCAGTTAGGAACCCGTAGGCGCTTACGAACGTGAATATCAGCAGGGTTATGCCTATCATTAGTACAGTTATTCCGGAAAGAGCTATCTTGTCTCTGAAATTCTTCAACATGTCTTGTCCCTGTGTTAATGGAGTGGCTAGAAGGCATATTAAATCTTCCGAAACACTAAACCAAATCTGGGCTAGTTATCAAAAACATGAAACACAAAAACTAAGCATAAAAATGTGGAAGAAACTATGGCAAAATGCCAAGTTTCTGATAAACCTTCGCCTTGTTCGCCTCAACGGTCTTAGCGACATCCATGAAAATGTTATTCCCATGCGAATCAATAGCCACAGCCAACGGACCAAACTCTTCAACTTCAAAGACCCACAAGGCCTCAGGCGTGCCCAAGTCCAGCCACTCGACACTCTTGACATTCTTTATGGCTCTCGCAGCCAGAATTGCAGCCCCGCCAGTGAACGCGCCGTAGACTGCACCGTACTTCGCCATGGCATCTGTTGTTCT
Organism: Bathyarchaeia archaeon; assembly: GCA_041479765.1. Taxonomy (GTDB): domain Archaea; phylum Thermoproteota; class Bathyarchaeia; order Bathyarchaeales; family Bathycorpusculaceae; genus DATKKK01. Next base: position 6,730 of record JBGOYR010000025.1, read on the forward strand.
TTTGCCCATGCCGCCCTTGCCGATCACCACACGTACCTTGAAGTCCTTGATGAATTCATCTTCGAAAAGGTCCATTCTTGTGCTAGTGGTTGGTCCCGCTGCCACTGCCGTCCATTTGTCTCCTTCCTTGCTGACCACGGGCCCGCAGTGGAAAACAGCTAAGCCTTCAAGGTTCAGGGGTAGAGGTTTTCCTTGTTTGAAGAATTCCAGTGCTCGCCTGTGCGCTTGATCTCTTGCGGTCACGATCGTTCCAGTCACGTATAGTACGTCGTTGACTTTCAGCTTGCGAACGTCTTCTTCGGAGATTGGGGTTTTGAGTTTGTAAACTGCCATCATTCATCACCTTACCATTTCAGTTTATGCGTCAAATACTCCACTGTGCCGTCTGCGTTGATTCTTGCTGTGGCTCTGCGTGCCGCCCAGCAGTTGAAAGCCACCGCTGCAGGGAACGAGGCCGGATGTCTGAAGGCATAATCGATTCTCACGCCTAGAACCGTGGTTTTGCCTCCCAATCCCATCGGACCGATTCCAGTCATGTTCACGGCTTCAAAGATCTCTTTCTCAAGCTTCGCAAGTTCAGGGTCAGGGTTAGGTTCATTCAACGGTCTCAGCAACGCTTTCTTGGCCAGCTTCATAGAAATGTCGGCTCCGCCTCCAACAGCAATGCCCAGAATGTTCGGCGGACACGGCTGTGCACCAGCTTTCACAACAGCTTCTACAACGAACTTTTTCAGTCCGTTTATTCCTTCGCCGGGGACGATCATTCCACCGACGCACACGTTTTCAGACCCGCCACCCTTGGTCATGACTGTCATTTCGATTTGGTCGCCTGGCACGATCTCCCAGTTCAAGTAAGGTATGTTCCTTCCTGTGTTGTCTCCGCTGTTCTTTCCAGTGAACGGGTCTACTGCATTGGGTCGGAGTGGGACTTCTTTCGTGGCTCTTTTCACGGCGTTTATTAATGCCTGCTCAACCTTGTCTAGGTCTTTGGCTTTGGCGCCTGCTTTGATGTAGAATATGATTGTTCCCGTGTCTTGGCATACGGGGGCTTGGTATTTTTCGGCAAGTTCAATGTTGTCCAGAATGGCTTTCAGCTGTGTTTTACCCGTGTCGCTTGTTTCCTCAGCATAAGCTTTTTCCAGCACCCGTTTAACGTCGTTTGGCAGAAAGATTACTGCCTGCTTCAGGATGTTAAAAGCAACGCTTTCAACGATTTTTGCTGTTTCCAGAGTTTTTCTCCCTCCAAAGTGAGTTGCTTTATGGAAAAACCGTGTACTTATATCTTGTCTCTTTTCAGTCTTGAAAACTGATGTCAATCACTTCAACTTACCTCTCCACATACTAGGCGCGTTCAGGCTTCGCGTGTTTTAAATATGGCTATTCTCTCACTGTGTCAGTGAGCATAAAGAAGGAGATTGGATGACTGAGGAAGAAGGGAGAAAGGAGAGCACTGACGGGCCGAGCGTACCGAAGAAGAAGTACGACTTTCTAGAAGACCTCCCCGGCATCGGTCCAGCAACAGCGCAGAAGCTGAAGGAGATGGGATTCCGCACGATTGAAGGTTTGGCCATGGCAACGGCTCGTGAACTCGAGCCTGCGGGGATAAGCGAGAAGAAGGCCTTTGCCGTGATCGAGGAGGCCCGTCAGTCCATCGGCGTTTCATTCATTCGAGCAGACGAGCTTCTGAGGATGCGTAAGAACGTTCTGCGTCTAACCACTGGGAGCAAGGTGGTGGATAGGCTTGTTGATGGTGGGTTGGAAACGCAGACTATTACGGAGTTTTATGGTGAGTATGGCAGTGGGAAGAGTCAGATTTGCCATCAGTTGTGTGTGAATGTGCAGTTGCCTCCTGAAAGAGGCGGACTTAATGGTGCCGTGTTGTACGTAGATACTGAGAACACTTTCAGAACGGAAAGAATCGTGTCCATGTCCAAGCATCTAGGACTTGATCCTGAGGAGGTTGTCAAGAACATCATTTACGCTGAAGCATACACTTCCGACCATCAGATGTTTCTCCTGAACAATGCCGATGAAATCATCAAGCAAAACAACGTGAAACTGATCATCGTTGATTCGCTAACGGCACATTTCAGAAGCGAGTATATTGGACGCGAATTGCTGGCTCCCAGACAGCAGAGGCTTAACAAGCACATGCACAAACTTATTGGTCTAGCCAGAGGGTTCAACGCAGTGGCGGTTGTGACGAATCAGGTTATGGCCAAACCGGACGTGTTCTTCGGCGATGCTATCTATCCGATAGGAGGGCATATTGTTGGTCACACAAGCCACACTAGAGTCTATTTGCGTAGGGCGGCGCATGGTCCTGTACGCATTGCGCGGCTTGTTTCAAGTCCGTATTTGCCTGAGGGAGAGGAAATATTTAAAATAACCGAGAACGGCATAGAAGATGCTTCCGAAGAGGAGAAAACCAAACCTCGTGGTCACTGAGAATGCCTGTTCCCCAAGCCCTAGTCACACGGTTCTTCCAACTCATAGTTAACAGGCAGTTTACTGAAGCAGAACGCGAACTGGAAAGGCTAAAGCAGAAGATGCACAAGACAGAATGGAACCGAGGCTACTTCCGCGCTCTGTATGGGATTTATCTTTCCCGAAAGACAAACGGTGATGCTTACGCATTCTTTCCGAGACTAGACCTGTCTGACAGGGCTGCGTTGCATGCTTTCAAGCGCGAGTGTCTAGATCACGTAGGAAGTAAGGTTCACGGAGATTTTGACCGTGGCTTTTTCTCGGCTTGGGCAGATTGTATGCGTGTGCTTAGCAGAATGGAAATCCCGAGCATGAACAGTGCGGCAGATAATGGACAGCTTCAGACCTTGAAGAGTGACAAGAGCCAGGCAACCATGGAGAATTTCATCAAGGAAGAAGAGGATTAGGCGCCGGCCAAGATTGTGTACAGCAGAACCAAGAGGGCGAGCCATGCAAAGAAGTAGATGCCGATTCCCATAGTCACAAGTTTCGTAGGCTTCTCCACTCGCGTTACGTATTTGGCTTTCACACCGTAGTAGGAGATCAGGTAAACTGCCAACGCTATAGAAACGCTGTTCAGAAGTTTCGTGTAGGATTCCGGTTGTCTGACTCCAAAATCGTCTCCGTACAAATCTCCAGTACCGTTCACAGCCCTGAAGACGATCCTACTGCTTCTAGCTGCGTTCGGGGCAGTCGCTACTTCCCCGAGCTGCATCCACTGTGAATAGTTGCCTACAGCTATCGAAATATTCGTCTCCGAGGCAGGAGTGAGGCCTTCCGAATCTGAAAACCATTTGATCGTCAGGAGAAACTTGC
>JBGOYR010000026.1:0-9973 GCA_041479765.1 Bathyarchaeia archaeon
CAGCTCTTTGAATGGCTTCTGAAACCTGCTCAAGCCTCCCATTTCTCGCCAACGCTATCATGCACCCTCCTCCCCCAGCGCCAGTCAGTTTCGCTCCCAGAGCGCCAGCCTTTCGTGCAGCGTTGACCAGCCACTCTAGAGATTCATCTGAGACTCCTACTCCATAGAGTAGCGCATGGTTTATGTTCATTAAGCTTCCGAGAGTCTCCAGATCATTTTCTTTAAGAGCGTCGATGGCTCTTAGCGAGATTTCCCGGGCAGCCCGCATCATTGGGTCTACAACCTGCGGAAAGCGATGTTTGATGTCTCGCACCTTCTCAACTTGAACACGCGTCGACCTTTCAACTCCTGTCTCTCCGATAACGAGCGGAATCTCAGTCTCGGCTTCTATCGGCTTGAACCCTGTATCCATTTGGAAAAGAAGCGTTCCACCGAAAGTCGCGATTGCCGGGTCTACTCCGGACGGCGTACCATGCACGGCTTTCTCAGCTTCATAAGTCATTTTGAAGATGTCTTCTTTCGACATTTTAACATTCAAAAGCTCTCCAACTGCTGCCGCCACGGATGCCACTACAGCCGCTGAAGACCCCAGGCCTGCTGCAACGGGGATGTTTGATGTGATTTCGATGTTCAGTCCGACCTTTTCGTCGCGCCTTTCCAGAATTTTTTCCACAGCCTGCTTGACTGGTTCAAACTTCAACTTCGCTTCTTTTAGCTCGCCTTTTTCGATGCTGAAATTTCCGTCTTCAATGTTTACTGCAAGATCCAAACTTGTCGAGCTTATGTAGAGAATCTTGTCGTTGCGGATTTCTGCTTTGGCGTAAGCTCGTTTGTCGATGGCTAGTACTATGGCTGGCTCGCCGTAGACAACGAAGTGCTCCCCGAAAAGTATCACTTTTGCCGGGGCTGAAGCAACAACTGCCATCCTACACCACTATTTTTTGAAACACACGGCGGCGTACCCCACCACACTTGAGTAGTCGCCAATGACATCTCCACTGGTCTTATAACATAATAATCTTGCCTTTTTCCCACCCAAACCCCTAGTCGCAACAATCGACGCCGCAATCGGGCCGTAGCCACAAGCACTAATATTATGCGATTCAACGATGGAATAGAACTTTGCTTCATCCATCGCCTCAAGCGCCTCAAGAGCCATCCTGTCCTTTCTTTCGGCAGTCTGTTGCGGTTGATAGTGCGTCATGTCGGAAGAAGCGATGACAACTGCGTTCTTTCCGGCCAAGACCCTGCCTACTGCTTGCCCGACTTCCCTGGCTGAGGTCAGGTCTTGCATCAAAAAGCAGATTGGAACGATCTTGAACGCTGAACCATAAACGTACTGAAGAAACGGTAGCTGGACCTCAATCGAATGTTCAAGGCGATGAGCAGATTCGTCAACATCAACTATGCGCGATTCACGAACGATAGCGTTGGCCGTTTCATCATCCACTTCAACATCGCCAAGCGGTGTTCGCCAAAAACCTTCGTTCATGGTAGCCAATGCGCTACCATAACCAGTGTGATTCGGTCCGAGGATAACTACAATATCAGGTTTGCCGTCCTGAGCCATCTCGAAATATGCGTGGGCAGCTACAGGGCCAGAATACATGTAACCCGCATGTGGGCAGATCAGACCTATGATCTGTCTCGGGCCAGTTTTGGGTGCGTTTGGGACTTTTCCCGGTCCCAGTCTATGACGAAAACACGTTTCTATTTGTTCTCTGAGCAGTTCAGGCGTTCCCTCGTAGAAGGCTCCGGCTTGACACGGCAGCCGAACCTTCACCATCTAGCTAGATTTCCTCCTCCTCTCTCGCCATTCTGGCCTCGAAATCATCAACCGTCATAGGCAAGTCCTTGTCAGGTGGAAGCTCTCCTCTCTCCCGCAAAATCTGTCTTGCTAGAAGCCAGTAAATAACCGCAAGTGCACGTCTGCCCTTGTTATTTGTGGGTATGACAAAGTCCACTCCAGCAAACTCGTTGTCCGTGCTGCACAGCGCTACTACGGGTATGCCTACTGCGCCTGCTTCTTTGACTGCTTGGGCATCTGCTCTCGGGTCTGACACTATCAATGCTTCGGGTTCGATTCGATGTGGGTAGAGTGGGTTTGACAACAAACCTGGGATGAATCGGCCCACTACAGGTGTTGCTCCCGTTACTTGGCAGAATTTCGTGACTGGCTCCGTTGCGTAGAGTCTTGTCGACGTTGCAGCAACCTTTGCGGGTTCGAATCGAGCTAAAAACTTGGCAGCTACTCTTATCCGGTCATCAGTTTTCTTGACGTCTAGTACGAACAGCCCGTCTGGTCTGACGCGGTATATGAATCGCTCCATGTCTAGTGTTTTCATTCTTGTCCCAATGTGTATTCCTGCCGACAGTACCGTGTCGCGTGCCATCAGCAGTCCTTCTTCTGGCACAGCAACCTCTGCGGTTTTTGGTTCGTCCGTAGTTGTTTCGGGCTTAGCTTCTTCCTCTGCCGGTTTTGGTTCCTCTTCGTTTTCAGCTTCGTTCCTGATTTCTTCATCTTCCGACAAATTCTTTCCTCCTAAAGCATTCCGAGATCAGCCATTCTGGCTCTCTCTCCTAAGAACTCCTCTATCCTTATTAACTCATTTATCTTCGCGACGCGTGATCCTTCAACGATTCCCGTCTTTATCACCGGACACTTGAAGGCCACAGCCAAGTGGGCTATGTGCCAATCGCACGTGTCGCCTGAACGATGTGCCATTATGGGAACGTATCCGTTTCTGGTTGCCATTTCGATTGTTTCCCAGGCATCGGTAATCGTGCCGATCTGATTCACCTTGATTATGACTGCGTTCGCAGCATGCATCTTCACGCCACGGCTTAGTCTCTCGGTGTTCGTTGTGAACAGATCATCGCCGCAAATCAGGCAGTTCTTCGTTTTCTTCGTGAGTTCCACGAAGCTTCCGTAGTCTTCTTCGTGGAAAGCATCTTCAACATAGACCAAGTGATATTTCCTGATGAGGTCAAGGATGAATTCTAATTGCTCTCCCGAATCTCGCTTCTTCTTTTCCCTTTCGTAAACGTAAGCTTTCTCCTTCTCGTTCCATAAGGAAGAAGCTGCGACATCAATTCCTAAACCGCAGTCGAACCCTAAGTCATCGCTAACACGCTCGCAGGCCGTGGACAGAATGTCCAAGGCTTCTAGGTTTCCGACGTTGGCAGTCCAAGCTCCTTCGTCGCTCTTTCCGGCGCTGAAGAGCTTATCTTTCTTTGCCAGAATCTCGCCCGCTTTTTTGTGGACTTGGACGTTTGCGCTAGCAGCTTCTAAGAAAGATTCAGCTCCGTAGGGAAGCACCAGGAACTCTTGCAGATCAGGAGATTTTCCATGCGTGTGTTGTCCGCCACTTATCGTATTTCCAAGCGGGCAAGGAAGCTCATGGGCGTAGTGTCCACCCAAGTATTGAAAAAGAAGGAGGCCATACGAGTTTGCGGCTGCTTCTGCGCTTGCTAGGGATATGGCGAAGGCGGTGTTTCCGCCTATGATTTTGAAATCTTTTGACCCGTCGATTTCATGTAGGGTTCGGTCCATTTCTTCCTGAAAATCGGCATTCAGACCCACAAGTTCTGTTGCGACCATTTCTTCAACTTTCTTAACTGCTTGGTCAACCCCGCCCTGCGGATAGTATACAACTTCAGCCTTCCCGCGGCTCTTGCCAGCTGGTGCAGCTGCTCTTCCAAAACCAGAAGTTGTTATGACATCAATCTCTATTGTCTCTTCGCCGCGGCTGTTGAACACTTTTCTGGCGATTATGTCTTCGATGACTGTGGACATGGCTCTCTCCTTGTGAGTCTAGAAGAAGTTCCTTGCCTCTTTCCGTTTTTCTGCTTCTTCGTAGAAGCGCAAAACCTCATCGATTATTTCAACATGCGACAGCAACATTCGTCTGCAGCAATAGCGCTTCACACCCAAGCTGTCTAAGATGTCACCTGCGCTCTCTCCAGCTTTGACTCTTCTGGAGAATTCCTCCCACTTGTCTCCGACCAGCTTGCCGCAGGTGAAACATCTTACAGGTATAATCATGCAATAAGGCCTCTCATCTGTAACTCTTCTGAACTCTAGCTCTGGCTCCCGGCCCGCCAAATTTCTTCGATTCTTTCTTTCTGGCGTCTCCGGCAATCATTGTTCTATCGTATTCGGCAAAAACCGTGCGTAAGTGCTGGCTTTTGGTCCACTTGAGCAGGCCGTTTGCGATAGCCATCCTTGCCGCTTCTGCCTGTCCCATATAACCGCCGCCTATCGCCTTCACTTCTATATCCAGCTCCTTCCAGACTTCTTCCCCAGCCTGTATGAGCGGTTCCCTGATCTTTTCACGCGCTATTTCAGGTTCAAGAATCTCCAAGGGAGTTCTGTTTATGCGCACTCTTCCAAGACCAGGCTTAACAACGGCGCGTGATGTGGCGGTTCTTCGTTTTCCACTAACAACTATAACTTTCTTAGCTGGCATTATCATTCACCAGATTTCCATCCAATCTCTTTTGCTAACTCTCCAAGCGTGAGGTATGGACATGTTAGCTTTTTGGCTTGTGCTTCCTCGAAAGTTACCGTCTTTTGGTCTTTTAGCTCTTCAGGTCTTCCGATGAACACCTTGAGCCTCTTGTAGGCTTGCTTGCCCTTTGGTCGCTTGTATGGAAGCATGCCTCGAACTGTTCTTCTCAGTATCCTGTCTGGTCTTCTATAATGAAACGGGCCGGTGACTGGCTTTCCTACCTCTAGAAATACATGAGCCTCCGCCACCTTGTTCTTTCTTCTGCCAGAAATGATTGTTTTCTCGGCATTCACAACAACCACTTCTTCGCCCATGAGCAGTCTCTTAGCGATTTTGCTTGCCATTCTGCCCAGAATGAGGCCATCAGCATTTATGACAATAGTCGCTCTGCCTGTTTCCTGCATCCTTTTCACCCGATTATTCTGACACCTGATCCCCTAGGATTCTTCTTGATCAGATCGCCGAAGGACAAGCACTTGCCTTTCGCGGCTTCAATCTTTTCCCTGCCTTTTGCAGAGAACCCAAACGCCGTTATCGTAATCGGGTGATCTATTTCACCAGCACCGAGCACTTTGCCCGGCACAACCACCGTTTCATTCTTTTGTGTATGTCTGTTCAGGTGGCTCAAGTTCACAGCTACACGACGTCTTTTCGACTTAGTCAAGTCCTCAGCCACATCACGCCAGATTCTGGCTGCATTCTCGTTGCCCTGCTTCCTGAGAAACCGAATAAGCTCTATTAATTCGGGATTCGTCGTCTTAGTCTTCTTCACTCTTCTTCACCTTGATTTGACCTTCGAACTCTTTCAGTTGTCCTTCGAGGATCTTAACAGCCTCTTTCATGATTTTTTCAGGAGGAAGCGCACCAGTAGATTCTAGATTGAGTATAAATGCGTTTTCTTCCCAATCGACCTTGATCGCTTTTGGATCTTGTGGGCACACTTCAACGCAATCTTGACATAGAGTGCAAGCCATCAAATCGCGAATCTGGATCTTGCCATCACCTTTGACAAAAACTTTCCTTGGACAAATCTCAACGCATTTTCCACAGGCGTCACAGCGTCTGCTGTTGAGCTCTATTTTCGGGTAGTATTTGTATGCGCACATTGAACTGGGCTGCCACTTCACGTGAGTTCTTCCTTTCCCGAGTCGCGCGTAAGCTTCAAGTCTGATTTTCTGCCCTTTTGCCAGTTTCGCTATGGGAATCTTTTCACTTACTGGCACTATGTTGGGGTTTTCTGAGGTCAACTCACCTGAATAGATTGTTCTGGTTCCTTCCTTTGCCTCTGCATCGAGCGTCAGCGTGACTCTGCAAAGGTTGCACCCGAACTCGCTTTTGCATGGGCAGTCTTCAGGCAAGTTGTAGCTGTCCAAGTCAGTTCTGAGAGGAACGAGTCCAAGTCTGTGAGCTATGGTCTCGTCTGTCAGTAGGGAGTAATTCTCGATTATCACGACTTCGTCCACAGCCATGCACGGAACTTCGGATACGATTATTCTTCGCAAAGCGTTCACGAAGGGAACATCAACGTCCCGAATAAGCAAACGTAAATTGTCGTCGCTTTTTTCAAGCACTTGTATTTCCACTTATGTTGACACTCCACAATAGCCCATGATGAAGGCTGTGCCGTTCAATAGAATGGGGGTGCATTATTTCAATTTTTCTATCTGCAGAAGAACGTCGCTGGCTGGCTAAACTCTTCTTCCTCTTCTGCCGCCCGGCCTTCGCGTACCATCATGTGGTACAGGTGTAACCTCTTCAATTCGTTCTATGCGGAAGCCTGCTCTAGCCAAGGCTCTTATGGCTGCCTGTGCCCCCGGACCAGGAGTCCTTGGGCCTGATCCTCCAGGTGCTCTGACCTTGATATGTATGGCTGTTATGCCCTTGTCTTTGGCTGTGTCTGCTGCGGCTGTGGCCGCTCGCATGGCTGCGTATGGTGAGGATTCCATTCTGTCTGCTTTTACAAACATTCCGCCGGATGTTCTGGCTATTGTTTCCGCGCCTGAAATGTCGGTTATGTGGATTAGGGTATTATTGTATGAGCTGAAAATATGCACTACGGCCCATTTCTCGTTTCTCTTGCTTGAGCTCACGGCTTCTCCTCCGTCTTGAATTCTCTTGATGTTGCCTCAGTCGTAGGTGCGACTGAAACCAGTTGGCGTAGAGGATGGGCCTGGTTTGACAACGGGCTCCTAGGCGCATAGACTATTTGTTTCTCTTCCTCGGTTGTTACCGTGTAACCCGGTACTGTGACGCGTTTGTTTCCTATCGCGATGTGTCCATGAGTGATCAGCTGACGTGCTTGGTGAATCGTCTTGGACAAGCCCTTGCGGAAAACGATCGTCTGAAGGCGACGTTCAAGAGCATCCTCTATCGTCAAATCCAAGACATCGTCCAACACGGCAGTTTCAGGAAGAACGCCAAGCTTCTTCAAACGCACCAGCAATTCGTTCTCCATTTTCTTGCGCTCTTCAGGGGGCCTGCCGATGAGTGAGCGTGCATTTCCCCTGAAGTTTGACAGCGTCGTTTCATGACGCCATAATTCATGCTTATTTCGCAAACCATACTGGCCCAGAAGTTTTAGTTCTTCTTGAAGAATGTCCGTTCGCCAGGGAAAGCGTGGGGTTTCATATTTTTTCCTTTGCTTCTTCGGATCGCCCATGACTACTTACTCTCCGACTGAGCCGCTCTCTGAGCCTGTATGAGTGTTTTCTTTTTGACTCCGAGTGCTTTGCCAGCTCTGCCCGTGGTTTTGGTTCTTTGTCCACGTACTTTCAATCCGTAGGCGTGACGGTATCCTCGCCATGATTTCATGTCTTTCATTTGCTCAATATCCATTTTCGTCTTCAAAACTAGGTCTGCACTTATTACGTGCATGTCTTTTCCCGTGTCAGGGTCTCTTCTTCTGTTTAGAAGCCAGTTTGGCAACCCGTATCTCGCTGGGTCCTTAATGATTTCTTCCATTTTTTCGATCTCTGCTTCAGTCAGAAACCCCGCCCTCTTGTCAGGGTTCACGCCTGCCTTCTTCAATATGGCGTTAGCGAGGCTTAGGCCCATTCCCTTAATCTTCGTAAGGGCGTAGGATGTTTTCAGAGTGCCTTCTACGTCGGCATCTATTATCCTGAGTATGTGGCGGTATTCTTCTGACATCTGTCGCCATCCGTTTTGCTCAAAGCTAACAACGAGATGAGCCGTACTTTATTTAAACGTTGCCATTTCCCAACAAATCTTGTTACTTTCTACTTCCGCTTCCTGGACAGCCTCGTCCTGCAGATTAAAGACATGCTCGGATCCTGTCTCAACAAACTGCTGTGCCTCATCAATGGTCTTGGCTGTTGTCTCAGTGGATAGATGTGGCATATGGGTCAATGTTGTTACTCCAATACGATGGATCGAACTCAGTATGAGACGGGATGGCAGTTCAGCACGACGGCAGGTTATGTGCTGCTTGCCTGCACTCTGTACAATACTACCTCTGGAGTAAGTGGAGACGGGACGCTCGCCACGATACAATTCAATGTAAGAGGAAATGGGCGGCGCAGTCTCGATCTTTGTGACACCATGCTGCTTGACTCATCTGAACAGCAAATAACTCACACAGTCACAGACGGCGACTTTAGAACGTCTGCGTTATAAGCGTTCGATGTCCGCCAGCAGAGGTATTGGTCTGCACCTCTTTGACCTGAAAAAGAATGAATACCCTAAAGTTCTCACCAGAGAACTCGGATTCTTGAGCAACGCAACAATCAGGCAGTTTTCACAAGTTGTTCGGTTGTGACTTGCAGTCGTTCTAGGTATTTCTTGTGGTCATATGTCCAGTTGTCATCTTTGAAATACTCATAGGATATTGTCTGTCTTTCTGTTTGGGTAAGGTCTTGTATAACGTATTCGTAGGTTTTCATGAATCCGCTTCTGACAAGCTTTGAAAGAGCTTCGATGAAGCCTCTCAGCTGTTGCCTAGGAAGGTAGATCTGAGCGAACAGCTGGTTCTTTTGGTATGCTTTTCCCATCGCTCTCGCAAATGGCTTGTTCAATAGCGAATTGGCGAACCCAGCAAAACTCCCATAATCTCCGAAATCAAACCTGAAGTAGTATGTTTCAGCCGACAATGCTTTGTAATGTTCTGCAATTATCTGGTGTCCCTCAAACATTTTTCCTCTGATCACGTGGTTCTCAAAGTGGTATTTTACTCTCTGCAAACTCGTGCCAAGCTTTCTGGCTATGTCTTTCAGCTTAACAGCGCTGTTCTTCTCTAGCTCCTTCAGTATCACGATGTCTATCCAGTCTGCTGTTTGCGCGTACTTGTCGGGGTCTTTAAGAGTGTAAGGAAGCTCTCTTCTTTTCGTCTGTATTTCCTGAAGCCACGATTCCCAGGGAAAAACCCATTCTTCAGACGTCTTGTCAAACCAAACACTTGTCGGGTTAACATTTTGGAAGCATGTAGACCAGGTAAACTTTACGTTATCGACTGTTTCCAGTTGTTGGATCTTGCTTATGAATTCTTCAAATTCCTTTTCTTTTCCTGCAGGGATGCCAAATATCGCCAAGCATTTCGGTGTCCCAACGCATTGGCTTAAGTACAGCCAGTAATCGTTAGCTTTCAGACATTGGTATAGCAGATCCTCGTATCCCGGCTTCGCTTCGGCAAAGGTCACGACTTTCCTTAGTCCGATGTTGGTATGGTATATGCTTCCTAGTAGTCTCATGGAAAAATGGGAACGTAGATAGTTGATTCTGTGGCGCAATGTTCCGAGTGGCATTCCAAGTTGCACCGCAAGCTTCGACTTGTTTCTTGGACCGTACAGCGCCAATCCTTCAAGTATCTCAACGTCAATGCTCTGCAGCTTGCCTTGTTCGTCCGGTTTCGTTCGTTTAGTCAAGGGAACATCGCTGTATCTAATATGACAGTCGTGTTTTTAGAACTTTTCCCTTAACCCGTTTGGTTTCCCGTTTGATTGCCATTCGGATGACCACCGTCCACTGGGTCACCGACGTAGCTGAAGGTCGGGTGTCCGCCGTCTACGGGGTCGCCGCTGCAATTCGTCTTTGGTGTTTCGTTCGCATGTAGAACCGCTGAAGTGGACACAGATGCAAAGACTGCTGAAAGGATCAAGGCTGAAACCAGCACGAATTTGGCTAATTTAAAATCCATGGTGCTATCACCTCCTTTGTTTTTTGGTCATGTAATGATTATATCGTGGAAAAAAATAAAACTGCGCATTGGAAGTAGTGAGCCAGAGATTGGATTGACAATAGGGGATTGTTCCGAAAATGATATTTACCTGTGAAACAAGCCATCTCTTAGAGAGGGAGAACTGGTTGGACAGAGTGATTATTGGACTAGCTTTATTGTTTCTTCTGCTGAGTGTTTTAGAGGTTTCCTGTTCTGCTGTTCCAAAGGCAGTTGAGACAATAGTGTTTGATGATTTCGAAAGCTACTACACTGGCGCTTTTCCCTACAGCGG